>JAUYGA010000250.1 GCA_030690755.1 Nanobdellota archaeon | reverse complement strand
CGTCTTTGTCCATAAACCCCTCTAATGAGAGAGTAACATGAGCTGATTTAAATAATTAACCACAAACTTTTTAATGAACAAGATATAATTACCACTTATGAGAAGAAACGAATTCAGCGAAGATTCTGGACTAACGAGATTCTATGCTAATTACATCAGACGCGGCAGAATCCATGACCACAGCAGCGGCAGAGTTATCCATAGGATGATGGCAATACTAACAATACCTGTGTTAATCACAATTTACAGTTTTTATGCAAAAAGCAGGATACCTAAAATAGAGCAGGATTTCGCAGGAAAAATCATGAGCGATACCGCGATTTGGTGCGGCACAGAAAAAAGCAAAGGTTGGGAAAACTACCACAAAACATTCACTCCCTCTTTGGGATGCGTTAATAGCGATATTAATTATGATGGAAAATTAGAAAGCGTACTTTTTGCATATGACTCAGGTCAATTCTACCAAAAAGAGTTAACAGTTGAAAATCAAACCTGGAAGTTAAAAAACATGGACAGTTCAACCAGTCAAGCCATTGAATTTTCATACACACCGCAAATTCCAGCAGGCGTAAACTTAGGCTCAAAAGATTACATCTGGTGCGGTCCTGAAAACTTTAAAGAAAGAAAATTCAATCCGCCAAAATTCAGCTGCTTTAATACGCTGCAAGCAGACGACACTTATTCTGACGCTCTTGTGAAAATGCCAGATAACCAAGTTTATAATGCAAAAGATTTAGTTGAAATTTTAAAAGAAAAAAGCGAATAAAAGTTCAAACGACTCAAACATTTATCTGTTATAAAAGTCCTCTGCACCATTAGTTGGAATCTTCCCTTTTATGAACGTGCCTTTGTCAAGCTCATCAAATGCCTCATCAAGCTCTTCTTGAGTATTCATCACTATCGGCCCGCCCCACGCGACTGGCTCTTTCAGGGGGTTTCCTGCGACGAATATGAATTTTGCATTTCCAGTTATCAGAATATCGCCTTCTTTTTCCAGCAATGCGCAATGGCCAGCAGCAACTTTCTTATCTTTTATGTCAACATTTCCTTCATATACATAAATAAAAGCAGTTTTCTTTTTTATTTTATGCGCAAAATTTCCTGACAAGTGAATGTCAAAATAGTCAACATCAACAAAAAGGTCCTTTACAGGCCCTTTCTTATTGTTTATTTTTCCGGCCACAAGATTAATCTTAGCGCCATCCTTGTTCACCTGAATTAAATCTTTTTTTGTTATGCCCATATATCTTGGCTTAGTCATCTTGTTTTTTCTAGCTAGATTAACCCAAAGCTGGAACCCCATCATACTACCGTCAAAAGGCTTTGGCATCTCCTGATGGATTATTCCGCTGCCTGCAGTCATCCATTGAATATCGCCGGATTTGATTACTCCTTTATTGCCTATGCTGTCGCCATGCTCTACCTCTCCTCTGATCATATAAGTAACTGTTTCAATACCTCTATGTGGATGCCAAGGAAAACCTTTGACATAATCTTCAGGGTCATCAGAACCGAAATGGTCGAGCAGAAGAAATGGATCAAACATTGGAACCTCTTCTGAGCCAAAAACTCGTTTAAGCTTTACGCCAGCTCCTTCTAAGGTGGGTTTGCTTGCAATGATTGATTTTATTTGCCTTATCATCATGCCAGAAGTAAATCAATATGTGTTTAATAATTTGTTTATTTTATGAGAAAACGCCGCGGCCCGAAACAATACCTTTATGTGATAATGCTGTAGAAAACAGTTATTTGACCTTATTTCTCTTTACTTGCTTTATCACTTAGCAACGTTCTTCCATAAATAGTTGAAATACTTCTTATAATTCTCAGCTATATCTTTGCTCTCCATCACAAAAGCGATGAATTCAGGACTCCAAATAACATGCACTACCTTATTACCATAAATCCAGATGATGGTTGGACTGCCACTAAAATCTTTAGGCAATTCTTTTATAGAAATCATTTTTTTGGTTGGTGCTTCAGGAGCGTCATGCAACACTAGATTATGCCATTTGACTCCTGCTTTAATCCTTCTTTTGTCGTAATGAATCCAATAAGCAGGCATTTCTTTAGCAACATACCATCTTCCTCCAATAAAATAATTATCTTTGTAATTAAGCATATCTTCAAAAACAGTTTTAATCCCTTCTTTGCCCCTGAAGATTTCAATGCTTATTTTTGGCTTTGAAGATTTGTAGATACTTTCTATTTCAGGAATGATTTTCTCAAATCTATCGAGCTCCTCTTTTTTATGCTTGATTTCTTCTTTCAACTTGTTTGTCGGAGCGCATTGATAAGTTCTTTTGCCTTGCTCAACAGTGTAGCTGATTAAACCCTTTTCTATAAGTTTGTTGATGATATCATAAATTGCTCTTCTTTCCATGCCTGTTTTTTCATGGATATTGTTTATTGAAGAAGAGCCAATGTGCAAGATAGCGGAATAAACCTTGATTTCTCCTTTTGTAAGGCCTAAAATGCTTAGCTCCTGAAGCTCCATGGTGTGAAGAAAGCAAAGGCAGTATATAAACTTTATGGTATAGTAGTATACCACAAATGTTTATATAGAAGATATGTTATTACTATGTGATAGTTAAAATAATAAAAAAGAAATGGCCAAACCTCGGTCTAAAAACGAGGTGGAGATAAAAATGGTAAATGAAACATTAGTTGAAAAAATAAGAAATGAATTAGATAACAGAAAAAACATTATCGTTAAAGAATTTGACAGTTTCACTGATATGAAAAAATTAGCAGAATCACCAAGTCCTCTTTCAGATAGGATGTACGACAATGATGGAATATTACAATACGTGATGTTTTCAATAATTCCCAACTGCAATCAGCTTGAGATTCTAACAGAAAGTAAGATGAATGTTTGGCTGGACGGTGTATTAAATAGCACAATGTCTGCGATAAAAAAAGGTGATAAAATATTAATTAATCCTTATTCTTGGGAAATGGATCAGACGCGTAATTACTGCCATCATTTTACCTTAGGAAATTTAGTGATTACAGAAACAATAGGCAAAATGAAGGAAGAAGTAATATTACAATGGACGGCAAAAATAGATGACGCAGCGTTAATAAATCAAGAAGGTTTCATAAATCCAATCACATATAAATGTATTTACCCTAGTATTGAGGATGCAGAGCAGTTAAGAAAAAAGGGAAAAGTAGAAAACATAGATATTGTTAAAAAAATCATCATTGTTCCCTATTTAAATTATGCGCACTTTCAAGCAAAATATAATGAAAAAACACACTCCTGGATAAACGAAATAAAAAAATACAAGGGGCTTAAAAGCCTTTTTCAAGATAAACCTTCTTACTTCGATAGTTCATCTAAATCTTACAGTATTTTTGATTCTATTACTACAAATCTTGGAAGTAAAGAATCGGATGATTATATTTACAAATATTTAACAAAATCTCAAAAAGAATATCTGGATTCGTATTTGAACAGCATAAAAAAACTATGGCCTAATAAGCCGAAAGTAATGATAAAAAAGTATTAGAAGGTAAATAGGCATTAAAATTCAAGCTGACGACGATAATCTGTGTGAATGTTCAAAGAATTTCTCACAGGGTATGAGAAAAGAGCAATAACTCAGTTATGTGTTCAGAAAGGCAGACTTATCAAATGTTAAGATTTTGATTTATTTCCAAACCTTCCGGAAATATCACATAAAGGTATGACGCCGCGGCCCAGACTTTCAAAACGAAAATTATTTTTCGCGATATTTGAACTGGGAGATCCGTGAGGAAAACGGTTTTCTGGTACTTGTTTCGAGACCGTCGCAGTACCGGATTGTGCCACCGCGGCATAATCTTTGATAAACGCCCAAATATTTATATAGGTTTCTGAATAATTACAGGGATGAAAAAAAAGAGTCTAAGGGAAAGATTTGCAAAAAGAAAAAATAATATTGCTCTTGGTCTAGTAAGTTTCTTCACAGACATAAGTTCTGAGATGATTTTCTAGATTCTTCCGCTATTCTTGGCAAACACTCTCGGTCTGAGCAAATCTTTGATCGGTCTGATTCAAGGTCTTGCTGATTTCTTTGGAAATATAACTAAGTTATTTGCTGGCTGGTTTTCAGATGTCATTAAAAAAAGAAAAACATTGTTGTTCATAGGCTACTCTATTTCAACTATCACTAAACCATTGATGGCCTTCTCTATGTCTGCATCTCATGTCATAACTGCAAGAATGGGAGATAGATTTGGAAAAGGAATCAGGTCTGCTCCAAAAAACGCTCTTCTCACCGAATCGACAAGCAAGGAAAATCGCGGAAAATGGTTCGGTTTTGACCAGGCAATGGACACTGCTGGCGCAATTCTTGGAACTATTCTTGCTTATTTTCTTGTTTCAAGTTATGTTGGGTTAAACTACAGAACCGTCTTCTTGCTATCAATAATTCCTGCTGCGATTGCGCTGCTGATAATCATCTTTTTTGTGAAGGATGTTGCAGCGCCGAAAATTAAGGATGAGGCAAAAAAACTCTCGCTTGATTTCAAAAAGTTCAGCTTGAGCTACAAGTATTTTCTTTTTGTCGCGACAATTTTTAGTCTTGCTAATTTCACGTATGCATTTTTCTTGTTAAAGGCCCAGGATCTCGGATTTATCGCAAGCAGCGTTATTCTCCTGTACTTTGTTTACAACTTATTTTATGCAGGACTTTCAATTCCTGCAGGAAGGCTCTCAGATAAAGTTGGCAGAAGAAAAGTGATAATCACAGGATATATCCTATTTGTCTTGACCTGCGTTGGTTTTACTTTCTTGACCGACCATAAGGATATTTGGATTCTTTTCGCGCTTTATGGGACATCTATCGCATTGACAGACAGTGTTAGCCGCGCATATATAGGGGATCTTGCGCCTAGCGATAAAAAAGCAAGCGCTCAAGGGATTTATTATGCGACAACCGGAACTGCCTTGCTAATTGGAGCAATAACTGCTGGAAAGATATGGGACAGTTTCGGTTCATTCTACACATTTTTGTATGCGACAATCATTTCTTCAATTGCATTCATCCTGCTTATAATTGGAATGAACCTGATAAAAACAAAAATAACAACAAAAAAGAATAATTAAAATAACTAAAAAAACAATCAAAAAAGAGTCAAAAATAAAATAATCAAAAAAATAAAACATTCGAAATTTATTCACACATATTCTTTCCAGGATTTGACAAGCAGGTCTTTTTCTTTATACTTTGCTATCGAAGAGATGAACAGCTTGGCAATCTGAACATTTGTTATCAGGGGGATATTGTAATCGACTGATGACCTTCTTATGGTATAATCATTGCTTAATTCCTCTTTATCATAAGACTTTGGTATATTTATCACAAGATCAAACAATCTTGATTTTATCAGGTCTAAAACATTTGGTTTTCTATTATCAAGCGGCCAATAGAGATATGTTGTTGAAACGCCATTCTCCTGGAGATATCTATGAGTGCCCCCTGTTGCATAAAGATTAAAGCCCATTTCAGCGAGCATTTTGCAGCTGTCAAGCAAGTCTGCTTTATTCTTAGGATTGCCTGTTGAAACAAGGATATTTGAATTTGGCTTTGGAACCCTGTAGCCGACAGAGATAAATGATTTCAAAAAGGCTTCATAAAGGTCATCGCCGAAACACGCAACCTCTCCTGTGGATGCCATCTCGACTGAAAGCGTCGGGTCGGACCCTTTAAGTCGTGAAAAGGAAAACTGCGGAGCCTTAACTCCGACATAATCAAGTTCAAAAGCGGATTTCTCGATTATCGGCAATTTTTCTTTCATAATCGCTTTTGTCGCTATGTCGATGAAATTTATCTTATAGACCTTTGAGACGAATGGAAAGCTTCTCGACGCGCGCAGATTGCATTCAATCACCTTTACTTTATTGTCTTTTGCAATGAACTGCATGTTAAAAGGCCCGGTAATATTAAGTGCTTTTGCGATTGCTTTTGTTATTTTCTTGATC
This sequence comes from Nanobdellota archaeon, assembly GCA_030690755.1. Lineage (GTDB taxonomy): Archaea > Nanobdellota > Nanobdellia > Woesearchaeales > JAUYGA01 > JAUYGA01. Next base: position 3,922 of record JAUYGA010000250.1, on the reverse strand, counting down.
TGCCTCATTGTTTCAAGATAAAGCCTTTGGGGTGGGAGGACTAATGTCGCATCGCCTGAATGGACACCCGCATTTTCAATGTGTTCAGATATTGCCCAGCAGACAAGCTCTCCATTATTTGAAACTGCATCTATCTCTATCTCGCGCGCATCAGTTATGAATTTGCTTACGACAACAGGATGTTCGCGGCTTACGCGGGATGCTTCTGTCAAATATTTCTCCAAACTCTCTTCGCTGAGAACAACGCTCATCGCAGCTCCGCTAAGCACATAACTCGGTCTGACAAGAAGAGGATAATCAACTTCTTTTGCAAATTTTTTTATTTCTGCAAGAGTTTTCAGCTCTCTCCATGCAGGCTGGTCAATTTCAAGGGAATCAAGCATTGCTGAGAATTTGTTCCTGTCTTCTGCTTTGTCAATATCTTCTGGAGATGTTCCAAGGATTCTTGCTTTTGCATTATGCAGCTTCAGCGCAAGATTATTTGGTATCTGCCCGCCCATGGATAAAATTATTCCTAGCGGATTTTCTTTTTCATAGATATCCATTACAGTCTCAAAACTTATCTCGTCAAAATAAAGCATATCGCATATGTCATAATCTGTCGATACTGTTTCAGGATTATAGTTAATCATTATTGTTTTATAGCCCAGCTTTCTAAGGGAATTTACTGCATTGACACAGCACCAATCAAACTCGACTGACGATCCTATCCTATAAGCGCCGGATCCTAGAACAATTACTTTTTTTGCAGCATTTGCTGCAGATTTAGTGCCGACATCAAAAGAGACATCGCTTTCTATTGCATTATATGTGAGATAAAGATAATTTGTTTTTGCAGGATATTCTGCAGCAAGGGTGTCAATCTGTTTTACAAAAGGGGATATTGAATGTTTTTTTCGAAGCTGTCTGACCTCCAGCTCGCTCACATTAAGCAACACAGCAATCTGATAATCTGAAAAGCCATGTTTCTTTGCCTGCAATAAAAGTTCAATGCATTCATCTCCTCCACTGGAGTCATATTTTCCACTCTTGCAAAGCAAGAAGTCTTTGAATTTTCTCGCAGATAGCGCTTCTTCAGTCTCAATTATATTTTTCAGTTTATACAAAAACCATTTATCTATCATTGAAAGATCATGTATCTTATCGACAGAATATCCTTGTTTCATCGCCGCAACAACTGCAAATATCCTTTCGTCTGTCGGCGCACTCAGCTCTGTATCTATATCCTTGAAATTAAAATCATTGCAGACAAGGCCATTTACTCCTATACCCAGCATTCTCAGCGCTTTTTGTATTGCCTCTTCAAAATTTCTTCCGATAGCCATTACTTCTCCGACAGATTTCATCTCTGAGCCAATCTGCCTTTTCACATGCCTGAACTTCTGAAGATCCCATCTTGGAATTTTTATGACAATATAATCTAAAGCAGGTTCAAAACAGGCTTTTGTTGCAAGAGTGATTGAATTTTTTATTTCAATCAGAGAATAACCAAGCGCAAGTTTTGCCGCGACAAAAGCCAAAGGATAACCTGTCGCTTTGGAAGCAAGAGCAGAACTTCTGGAGAGTCTTGCATTGACTTCTATGACACGATAGTCTTCTGATTTTGGATCGAAAGCATATTGGATATTGCATTCACCGACAATTCCAACATGCCTTATCACGCGTATTGCAATCTCTCTTAACTTATGGTATTCACTATTAGTCAAAGTTTGCGAGGGCGCGACAACAATGCTTTCTCCGGTGTGAATCCCCATCGGATCAAAATTTTCCATATTGCAGACAGTTATGCAATTATCAAACCTATCCCTGACAACCTCATACTCTATTTCTTTCCATCCGCCAAGATATTCTTCAATCAGCACTTGATATACTTTAGAGAATGCCTGCTTTACTTTTTCATAAAGCTCTTCTTCATTGTATGATACGCCTGATCCTAGACCGCCAAGAGCATAAGCAACTCTGGCCATTACAGGATAACCTATCTTTTTTGCAGCCTTGAGCGCGTCTTCTGCATTGTTTACTGCAAAACCTCTTGGTGTTTTCACATCTATCTCATTTAGCGCCTCGACAAATAATTTCCTGTCTTCTGTGATTTCAATTGATTTGACAGGAGTTCCAAGAACTTTGACACCATATTTCGCAAGAATCCCTTTTCTTTCAAGTTCAACTCCGCAATTAAGCGCGCTTTGCCCTCCGAAACTAAGAAGTATTCCATCGGGCTTTTCTTTTTTTATGACCTCTTCAACAGTTAAGATGTTTAACGGAACAAAATAGACTTCATCAGCTAAGTAATCAGACGTCTGGATAGTCGCAATATTTGGGTTTATCAAAACAGTCCTGATACCCTCTTCCTTCAATGCTTTTATCGCCTGGCTGCCTGAATAATCAAACTCGCCTGCCTGCCCAATCATTATGGCGCCTGAACCTAAAACAAGAACAGTCTTAGGCCTGACAACAGACATAACTTTTTCTTTCTTATTGAACATTACAGGTTTCTGTATTTTTTTCTTCATTTTTTGTTGCTTTTTTATTTTTTATTATTAACTTTTGATTATTTATTTTGATTATTGATTTTGATTATTGATTTTGATTATTTATTTTTTACAAGGTCTGCAAATTTGTCAAACAAAAATGCAGTATCGACAGGTCCTGGCGCAGCTTCTGGGTGAAATTGAACAGAAAAAAACGGCTTTGTCTTGTGCATTATCCCTTCATTTGTATTGTCATTCGCATTGATGAACCAGGGTTTCCAGCCAGAGGGTAGCTTTTGTGTGTTGACTGCAAAGCCATGGTTTTGGGAGGTGATGTAACATCTCTTTGTCCCAATCTCGATGCATGGCTGATTTTGGCTTCTGTGGCCAAATTTTAATTTGTATGTGTCAGCGCCAGCAGCAAGGGATAGAAGCTGATTGCCGAGGCAGATTCCGAAAATAGGTTTTTCTTTTGATAACGCGATTCTGATATTCTCTATTGTCTCTTTTGCCATCTTAGGATTTCCAGGACCATTTGAAATAAAGAGCCCGTCATAACTGATTTTATTGAAATCATAATTCCAAGGGACTCTGATGACAGAAAGATTTCTTTTGATGAGGCTTCTCACAATATTATCCTTGCATCCGCAGTCAATCAGGACAATCTTTTTCCTAGAATCCTTTCCAGAACCATATTGTTTTATTTCAGAAACAGAAACATCTGGCAAGACATTAGACAGATTAGGATCATAAAAATCTTTTTTTGGTTTATTGCTGCTGGCGATGCAGGCAATGCCTCCGATGCCCATAGTTCGTCTTTCATCTTCAGGACTTGATTCAGATTCTATTCTCCCAAGCATTGTTCCTTGCGACCTCAGTTTTTTTGTAAGCGCCCTTGTGTCAATTCCATAAATTCCTGGAATATTGTTGTCGTTCATCCAATCAGACAAAGAGGAGTTGGCATTCCAATGGCTGTACTCATGAGAATAGTCTGCCACAATCAACCCAGAAACTTGGATTTTTGAAGATTCAAAATATTTCAATAGCCCGTCTTCAAGCTCATTTTTAGGGACGCCATAATTGCCGATCAGCGGGAATGTGAGAACAAGTATCTGGCCAAAGTAACTGGGATCAGTCATGCTTTCAGGATAGCCAACCATACCTGTGTTGAATACAACCTCGCCAGAAGAACAGGATTTGGCTCCGAAAGATTTCCCAGAGTGAATAGAACCATCTTGCAGAACTAGATTTGCTTTTTCCCCATTAAAATTGTTTCTCATACTAAAAAAAGAAAAACAAACCTAATCATATAAAAACCTTTTGATAATAAATGTGTTTTGTTCAAGTTCATAATTAGTTTACACTTTAAATAATCAAGCATATTTCTGTGTTTTGGGGTGTTTTTATGGAAAAACTAATGAAAAAAAAAGAAAATGGATTATCGACCAGTT
>JAUYGA010000245.1 GCA_030690755.1 Nanobdellota archaeon | reverse complement strand
CTTCTGGTTTTTTTGGCTCATACCGGTATCATTTTTTTTAAGCTGCCCTACGAATATTTTTGATTTGACGCCTTCTATTTTGTTCAGCTCTTCATTTAGTTTTGTTGCTGTATCTCGGTATTGGTTGAATAGGATTATTTTTATCTCCTTGTTATTTTTGATTTCTTTCTTAACAAGGTCTTTTAGCGCTTCGAGTTTAGGATGTTCGACTTTTATTTCTGCTAGTTTGTCGCATAAGTATAGTGCAGATTTGAAATTTTCATCAATCACCAAGTTTTTCACAGCTTTTACTTTTGTTGTCGCTGATTCATCAACCAAATTATGCATATAAATGTGCAGCGAGCTGATGCCTTGTGTTTCTACCAGTTCTATTGCATGCTGGGCTTTCATGCCTTCTGCCAACAAAGATATTGCTTTTAGTGTTTCAAAGCTTTTCTCCCCTTGAGAAATCTGGGCATGTATCGATGCTTGCAGTCCCAAAAGCTCTTTTTTGCTGATAGTGCTTATTGATGTGTTTTTGTCAATCAAGCCAAGTTCTTTTACCGCTTTTATTTTTGAGTTAAAACATTCAACTAAGTGTTTTCTTATTTTCTTGAATTCTTCTGGCATCAAGACTTCAATCCATTTTATGTCAATCTCCTGGATGTATTGCTTGACATCAGGGCTTTCCTCAGTTCTCACTTCTACTGCTTCTATTGAAAGGTTGTTGCAGACTTCTGTTATTTTCTCTTCATCTGTTCCTGGTGATGCTGTAAGCGCAAGGATTCTTGGAAATCTTGCTTTTTTGTTGTATTGTTCTGAAATGAAATTGTATGTATAGTCTCCTGTCGCTCTATGCGCTTCATCAAAAACAATAAGCGAGACATTCTCTAAATTTATGCTGTTGTTTATCACGTCATTTTGCAGACCTTGCGGTGTTGCAAATATTATCTTTGCATTTTCCCATTGCTGTTTTCTTTTTTCAGGAGCCACTTCTCCGGTGTATATGACCAGTTGCTCTTCTGTGAATTCTAGGTTCTCTTTGAATGTCTGCAGGTGCTGCTGGGCCAGCGGTTTTGTTGGCGCAAGTATTATCACTTTTGAATTCGGAAAATTTTTGAATCTGTGCGCTGCAAGAAGTATCGCTATTGCTGTCTTTCCCATTCCTGTTGGCAGAACAACAAGGGTGTTTTTCTGGCTGGCTGTCGAAAGTATTGTTTCCTGATACAGCCTAGGTATTATGTTTTTTAGCATGTTTGTTTTCTTTAATCAATTTTTATTATTTGAATATAAGTCATATGTTATAGTTTGGTTATATTTCATATGTACTTTAATTACCTTAAAAACTCTAAGAACTCCCTTTTGGTATTTGATAAGAGCAGGTTATATAAAAGCTTTTTCTATCGATTATTGCTATTTTCTCAGGATCAGTAATCATGTCCTGGGCAGAGAATAGTATAATCATATTTCAGGAGTCTTTTCAGTGATTTTTCCATTTCTTTTGCTATGCTTGTCGGAAGGTCTGTTCTTCCATGGCATCCATTAAATAAGGTGTCTCCTGAGAAAAGTATTTTTTCTTTTTCAAGATATATGCAGATGCTGCCTTTTGTATGTCCGGGCGTGTTTATTATTTTAAGTGAGGGTGTTGTTTCAACAGTATCATCTGTTTCATTTTTGGTCTGGTTAAGAAGGTCTGCGTCTTCTATCGTGAGCTCTTTGTTTTTTATTCTTGTAGTGATTTTTTCTGTCAGTTCTTTGTTCAGTATTGTCCCAATAGGATTTTCTTTAAGGCATTTTATTTCTTTAGAACTTGCATAAATTTTTGCATTCTTTAAAAGGTCTATGTTTCCTAGATGGTCATAGTGCAGATGCGTCATTATTACGATGTTTATGTCTTCTGGCAGAATTCCATTTTCTTTCAGCGATTTTATCAATAAATCTCTATCTTTTCTGTCTCCTGTGTCTATCAGGATTTTTTCTTTATTTTCTCCAAGTTCGATAAGGTAAACATTTGATTCTCCAGAAAATTTCCAGACACTATCTGTTAATTTTATCATTTGGATGAGTTTCTAGTCACAAACTTAAAAATTTATATTTGTGGTGAAAATTGTAGCTTAACACGAGTCCAAACAAGAAAGACATTATTGTTGCAAGGGTTGACCCATAAAAGTTTCCTATCAAGAATCCGATTAAGAATCCTGCAAGCATTAAGGCGATGGTGACCTTCATCTCTTTTTTGTATATGAACCAAATTCTTCCGGCAATCATTCCGCAAAAGAATATTATTATGTAACTGATAACTGCGCTTTTTGCTATTGCAGCCAGCATAAAACCTATTATTAAGAAACAGAATGCAAGGACTTCTGGCCAGGCTAGGAATATGAATGGTTCGCCTGCCGCTTTTTTGCTTTTGAATAATTTTATCATTTTTGTTTTTGAATATTATCTTTTGTTTTTTTAAGGTTATCTTGATGCTGTTTAATGCGCTTAATAAATCCATTTCCAGGCCATTCTTTCAAACAATGCATAGTAAATTATTGTCGCAATTGTTGCAACAAGCAATGATCCGAACAATGTAATCCAAAATGATGTGAATAACAGAAGTATTGACCAGCTAACAACCGTTATGAATGCAAACACCCAAAATGATCTGCTTGCAAATAATAGTCTGCTTCCGTCGAGTGGCGGCAAGGGCAGTAGTGTGAATATTGCCAGCCATAAATTAATCATCATGAATTTGTATATCAAAGGACTGCCTGTTAGGGAGAATAATCCTTTGGATATTGTTGCTATTATTACAGTTGCGACGAGTGACCAGATCACTATCATTGATTGCGCCCATAAGTTAATTCCATATCTGAAGTATCCGAGTCTGTGGGTTGCGAGGTGATGAAGGAATATCCCGCCTGGCGCTAAAAAGAAAAGTCTTCCTTTTGAGACTACGGTTATTACTAAGCCTATCAGAAGTCCTGTTGTCCATATTTTATATTCTATCTTGAAGCCAATCCACATCCCTGTAAAGATTTGCACTCCCACATGGATTCCTAAGGCTATGACAACAAGAAGCAATGTTATTGCTAAATTTTTAAATCCAAGCGCAGCGTCAAACTGTTCTCCACCCCATTCGCGGAAGGAGAGCATAAAAGCGATTAGAAAGCAGGTTATTGCAAATGCAGTCCATTCATCTTTGCCAGGCATACCAAATCTCTTTAATTTATCCATATGGTCCTGGAAATGCCGCATAGTCATAGTTAGAGCCTCTTTTTTTGATTATTAATATTTATTAGTTAATTATATTTGTTGATTATCTGTTAGTAGCTATTGCTTTTTAAATAGTTTTTGTTTTATTTTTGTTTTATGTAAGCTGTTTTATTTGGCAGCCGGCCACTTGTCTTTGATCATGCTTATTATTTCTTTTTCATGTCCTGCGCCCATCACTGCTAAAATTTGCGAGTTTTCATAGTTTCTCATTATCTTGTAGAGGTTATTTGCCATTATTTCATTTCTCTCAACTATGAGGACTTTGTAGACATTAGGGTATTTTTTCTTGACTTCATTCATCAGTATTTTTATCACTTTTTCAGAAGGGACTTTGTTTAAGTCAAAAGCTATCTTCTTCTTTTTGAATGGCGCAGATATAAGTTCTATTAAAAATCTGCCTTTCTCTCGGAATGTGATGTTTTTTGACAGTTTCTTAAGGGTTATTGATATGTCTTGGTCTATAAGGGAGATTTTTATCTTTCTTTCTTTTGCTATGTTTATGGCTGTTAGCATTTCACTTCCAGGAGGGCTGCCAGTGTACTCTCCGAGCTTTCTTTCAGCGAATTCTCCAAGCATGCTGAACAGATATCCTTTAACCCCTACTTTGAATATGTCTGAGAATTTGCGTTTGTGTTTGATGTTACTAGTCAAAGCCCAGTAGCGATGATGATCAAGT
>JAUYGA010000244.1 GCA_030690755.1 Nanobdellota archaeon | reverse complement strand
GGCCCCATCAAAAGAAATCTCATTCTTGGTGATGCAATTATCTTTAGGATCACATATTGGAGTCAAGCCATCATCAGCCAGAACGCAATCTGCGGAATAAGTAGGATTCTTTGTCTGTTTGGTTACCGCTCCTTTATCATCTCTGGCAAGAGTTTCCTTTCCTTTATACAAACAAACGTTTGTCTTTGGAACTTTCAGCTGCGCTGTTAATTTCTCAAAACCGCTCAGCGCATTGATTCTGGCGTCTCTCTGCTCTTTAGTCTCTTCGCCTACAATACTCAATCTTCTGCCCCTCCCACCATTCGGCTGGATAGTAAATATATCCTTTGAAGAAACATATTCACAATCACCAACACTATCAACGCATTTAATAACAGGCTTATTATCCTTAGACAATTTTGTAAAATCTTTCTCTAAATCAAGAGGTTTAGATTCTATTCCCCTAATTGTTGCCTTGTATGTTCCATCTTCTTGTTTAAAATCAGATAAAAAGTATTTCTTCGCCAATAAAGCGTCTGCATTAATTTGCTTTTGTTTTTCAACTTTTTCTTCATCTGTAAGCGGTGTTGCTCCTGCAACAGGTTCGGCAGGCTTATATTTCTTATTGAATAAATCTACTGCCAAGTTTGCTTTTCTGTCTTCATCAAAAACAGGAGTGTCAGAAAGTATATAATCCGTAGACTGCGCTCGTTTTGCCAAACTTACTACCCCCTCCGGCAAACAATCCAACTCATTTGTTAGTGATCCAGGAGTAGTCCCTTCTGCAATAGAATCACAATACGTATTTATGCTTCGTATAAGCGCATCTTCATTTAAGCTTCCATCCTTATTGAAATTATCAGAAGTTATTAACCCAGGCAAAACAGCATCTAAAAGCGCATCTTTGGCTTCATTGGTTAACTCAGGTGCAACAGCAACTATAGGTAAATTTTCTACACCAGTTTCAGTTTCACTAACCGCAGCAGCCAAAGTTGTAACAAACTCCTGTCTTGAACAGCCTTCATTAACCTCAACAAAAGCACCAGTTGTTGCATCAAAACAATCTGGATGAAGTGTTTTCTGCATACCATTTATATCAGCAATCGCTCTCGCGCAAATAGGCTTGTCCTTATTTGCAGCATCGCCGCAATTATTGTCTCGGTATACCTGAGCAGTATATCCTCTCCTATCTCCAAGAAGTTTTTTAAATTCGTCTGTATCAGGATTCACACCATTATTTCCTGCTCTCGCAGTTGCAATATCTTCATCTAACTGACGAATTTCTGCAGGGTATAAAAGCGATTTATAAGTATAACGCGCTTTGCCCCATGATGCTGGCGGGCACTGATTATTTTTGTCAGTAGTAGAAAAAGCTGTGCATTCTACAAAAACATTTTTTCCGCCTTCATTTACATAAGCGTAATACTGTCCGTCAACAAAGACTTTTGTGTTGAGTGGAATGTTAGTAGGATCTATTACTAGATTGTTAGGATCATTTGCATCATAAATCTTACCTGATGCCTTAGCTTGCAATTGAGCAATAACTGCATTAGCATCAACGTCGCTACTCGCACCTGCAATAACCCTCATAGTTACAAGAAGAATATCGCATTGTGCTTTTGTAGCAGTACCTTGTGGGTTTGTGCATATATCTTTATAATTACCGATATACACTTGTTGATCTGCTCTGGTTTTTTCATTTTGAAGATTTAAACAGTTAGCTGTAGCTTTATTAGCTTCTACACCGCAATCGGCTGCATCTAATGCCGCTTTCGCATTAGCTGCATTCTTCACAGCAGCATCACTATTTACGTCATTTCCACTCGGACCGCATAAAGCAACCACATTCCCAACTAAGATAATCATTGCAAACATCCAAAGCAGTGTTTTTGTTTTCATATTATTGTGATTTCCTCCTCTATTAGGTCAATATCTTCTGTGAATCTATCAACAACAAATATTTTTATTGTGTATGTTCCTGGTGAAAGACTTGATGTATCAAGCTCATTTGTCAGCCTTAGGAAATCTACTGGCGCATCCACATATTTTGATGTGTTTGCAGTCATCCCAGTAAGTTCTGGAATATAATCACCGAATTCATCTTGAGTTGATATCCATTGCTCCATTGCATAAGCATACTTTATCCCGCTAAGGAATGGTTGGTTAAAATCAGCTATTTCTGAAGTTATTGTTATTGTATCGCCGATATTAAATTCTGTCTGCTCGCTTATCTGCCCATCTTGTTGCGTTCCAATTGTCATTCCTGTTATTGTTATTGTTGGTATCTCAAGCGGCTGTTCAAGCTCTGGCTCGTCTCCCAGCAATACTGTTTCTTCGCCGACAAACCCTGTCTCATCAAAATTATATTCTGTGATGCTCGGCGCAGGTTTATACATTATAGAGTAAAACAAGGCCCCCGCTGTGGCCAAGGCTACTAAAATCACTCCAATGAATAAAATGTTTACTTCCGCTTTTTTTGAATTTTTTTGTTTCATTTTTTTATAATTAATTTATTTTTGAATTATTAACATGTTGTTGCAGGCGGTTTAGGGCAGCATGCTTTAAGTGTAGCAATTGCATAGTTTCTTGATTTAGACAATACAACAAAAGTATCTGACAAAAAGTCGCTTTTAGGTCCAACATAAGGAAGGTCGAGAATTTTTCCTATATCTCTTGCACTGTCGGAGTGACTCGTTGTTTTACCATTTTTGTCTGTAGACAAATAACCTTCCATTATTTCACAAGTACAGGGATCATTGTAGCTATTACAAGTTCCTTCTTTATCACAAAGAAAATAAAATGTACGCGTAGGCCGATATCCAGACTTACGTTCATATAATTCTTGTCCTTCAGGTACTTTCGGCGGAGAATTTATTCTGGCTGCCTGCATATCTGCATCATTGTTACTAGGTGATACTACTTTATGACCACGAACAGTATTAAGCGACTGATCAAATGGACCAGGCAACTTTTTTTTATTTTTACTCGATGGTTCATCGCAGATTGTATATCTAGAATTACATACTTTGCCAGTTGGAGAACATCTTTGACCATCACACTTAAACTCCACGACGTTTTTAAAATTAATATCTTTAACATAGACGGCGCCTTTTGTTGGAGAAAATCTTACTGAATACCCACC
>JAUYGA010000231.1 GCA_030690755.1 Nanobdellota archaeon | reverse complement strand
TTTTACAAAAGGCGCGTCAAAAGAGGTGCAGCATGAAGCTACACGACGCTCGCCTTTACGACAAACATGATTGCGAGCGTAGTGCGGGCTTGCCCCGCACACAGGTATCTTTAGGGCGAGGCCCTAAGTTGAGCAAGATGCTATGCACATAAGTTTACAATAAAATAAGTCAAAAATCAGTCAACCAACAAACCAGAAAATTAGCAAAATCTACTGCTTCTAGAAAGATTTAAAAAGTCTTTCAACATCATTTTTTCAGGAGAAAACAGGAGTATTCAAACTTTTACATAATATTGTTGCGGAAAAGAGGGGATGAACATGGAAAGCCAAATCTTGCCGGATGTCGAACAAGCTGCAGATATTTCTATTGTCAATCAGAAGGAAAAAGATCACAGAGATAACCCTTCATGGAACATTGTTGAAGAAGAAAGAACATTAATGGAACTGATGAATGAAGACGCTAATTCAATTTACAAGGAAAACAAATAAGGCATAGGCGCATATAAAATATAAGCAATATAACAGCATATATCCATAATTTAACTGGCTCAAACAAGTGTAGATAAAAAAAGAGGTGTGTTAATGGTAGAGAATCTTGATTACATAGACCTAAAATACAGGCCTAGCAAAAATGATGTGATTGTTGAATTCTTTATAGAGCCAAATAAGATTACTCTTGAAAAAGCATGCCAGCATGTAGCTGCTGAATCATCTATTGGAACATGGACAACAATATCTACCATGACTCCTGAGATTGCAAGAAAATTAAAGCCTCATGTTTTTTCCATCAATAAAAACTCCGGCGAGGTTAAGATTGCTTACCCTCAAGACCTTTTTGAGCAGGGCAATATGAGCAACATATTCTCAAGTATAGGAGGAAATATTTTCGGCATGAGCTCTGTCAATAATATAAGATTGCAGGACATGCAGCTTACAAAAAAACTCATAAAATCATTTCAAGGCCCGAGATTCGGGGTTAATGGTGTCAGAAAGATAACCAGAATAAAAAAACGACCTCTTGTCGGAACAATTGTCAAGCCAAAAGTAGGCCTTAGTCCTGAACAGCATGCAAAAGTAGCTTATGCAGCCTGGATGGGTGGCTGTGATGTTGTCAAGGATGATGAGAATCTTGCTTCTATGACTTTCAACAAATTTGAAGACAGGATAAGAACAACTTTAGATTTAAGGGATAAGGCAGAAAAAGAAACTGGTGAAAAAAAGATTTACATGCCAAACATAAGCGCTGAAACAGCCACAATGGTTAAGAGAGCGGAGTTTGTGAAAGCTTATGGCGGCGAATATATTATGGTAGATATTTTGACAGTTGGCTGGTCTGCATTGCAATCAATAAGAGATATGGAACACGAGATGGTAATTCATGCTCACAGGGCCGGTCATGCAGCATTTACAAGAAATCCTAAACATGGCATTTCAATGTTGACTATCGCAAAGGCTGCAAGACTCTGCGGTGTTGACCAGCTTCATATAGGCGCAATTGTCGGAAAAATGGAAGGCAGCGCAGAAGAGGTTGTCAGCATGGGCGAAGAGATAGAACAACAGCTGGTCCATCCAAAGAAATCAGCGCATATGCTCGAACAGGAATGGTACAATGTAAAACCAGTTCTAGCTGTCTGCTCTGGCGGACTTCATCCAGGAAGGGTTGATAAGCTTATGAAATATATGGGAAATAATATTGTCATACAGATGGGCGGTGGAATTCACGGTCATCCTGATGGGACAGTCGCAGGAGCTGCTGCTGCAAGACAATCTGTTGAAGCAATCATGAAAAGAAAATCCCTCAGAGATTATGCAAAAACTCATATCGAGCTTTACAAAGCCCTGGCCAAGTGGGGAAATTAAAAATAATCTCAACACATATACTCTGTAGAAAATGTAGGCAGCATCAATTTACAAAACTCCTTCGATAAAAACAATACAGAAGCTGAGGGGGACGTCCAGGCAATTGTGAGCGAGTTCGCTTATGAACGAGCTCACTCGCAGGTCATTGGGCTTCAGCGTTTTATCAAGGAGACAAACGAGAGTTTTGTCCGATGCTGCCCGAGCGAAGCGAGATTTTCTACAGAACCAAACCAAAAAAACGCAAATAAAAAATCAGGAGATGCAGTTCATGCGAAAAGTAAAATCAATGTTCACATTGGCGGGCCTGCTAATCATATTAATGACTTTAGTTGTTGCTGTTTCTGCAAATCTTTTTCCAAGCTATGTGCAGTGCCAGCAGATTAAATCTCAGTTAAATCTCCCGCCAAGATTCATTGATAGCGCAGATATAACAATGTCACAGATAATGCAGTGCAGTTCAATAAATGCAGATGTTTATCTGAGCTACTTGTTTTTCGGACTCGGATTTGCAATCCTGATAGCAAGCTTCATAGTCTCAGAAGAGGACATATTGTTCTCGGTAAAAAAAGAGAACGGAAAGAAAAAACTTCATATCAAAAAAATACATTATAAGAAGATAAAAGAATAAATGCGCATAGCATCATAAGGTCAAAATTCAATTAATCAAAAAACATAGACGAGCGTTATGAGGGGTTGCATCCATAACGTACAAAATCGTTCAATGTCGCGGCCAATCAAGCATCTTCGATGGCCGCGTCGTGCGACTTTATGTCGCACTCAGGGTATCGCTGAAAGTGACCTGTCGAACAAGGCACCTGTCGAATGAAATGAGACTCGCTACGCTCTGAGACTCGCAAGTCACTTGAACGCGATGCCAGAGACATTGTCTCTGAGCATCTTTAGGGCGAGGCCCTAAGTTGAGCAAGATGCTATGCACATAGAGTATGAAAATATAAAAGAGGAGATAACATGGTTTCACTTGAACAGGGATTTACTTATGCATTGATAATTGGCGGAATCGTCGGTTTGGCAATAGGCCTTAAGAAAGTCATTGAGATGGAGAAGAAAATCTTGAACATCGAAAAGAATGTTGAAAAGATTGTCAAGAGCATAGAAGTGGAAGAAGAGCGTATTGAAAAAGAGCTTTCAGATATAAGCCAAGATATGAGCAAAGAAAAAGAAACAGGAAGATCTGAAGAAGATTCAGATGTTGTTGCTTAACTAAACAATCCCTTTTCTAGTTTAATTATAGTAAACACGCCTAATGGTAATATGTATTCTCGACGCGATACTTTGTTCTTTCCCGTACATTCTGTTCAGCTGCGCCATTATGCCTATGGATATTTTCATGCACCCATACTTCTGTGAATGATTCTCCAAAAAGCCGGTCGTCAATCACTGCATAATCTAAGCTTGGAAAATACATGCCTAGAGCCCCACCCATTTCTGAAGAAGTTTTCCTTTCCAGCTTGATTGGCCACATGAGCTGGACAAAATCGATTTTATAAGGTTGTGTTTTATATTCTTTAGGCGTTTCAAAGTAGGTAGTTTTGGATTCTTTGGCAGATCCTATATATTGTATGTTCTGTTTTTTAGCTTCAGATTCATCAGATTGGCTTATCTTAACAGCATTTGTTTGAGCAGCAGCCAGTTTAATTACCGCATCTAACTCTAAGAATACATTAATATCAGATAAACCAATATCAGACACGCCACTATCAGATGCACCTCTATCATATACTCTCTCGTCCAACAGACTCACATCTAGATCAGCGCT
>JAUYGA010000260.1 GCA_030690755.1 Nanobdellota archaeon | reverse complement strand
GGAAAAGTATCAACTTCACGCCATTTTCTATCAGGGGTATTATCAAGACGATAAATAGAGCTATCAATATGCGTACGTTCCCAATGGAGGGAAAATCTTTGAGTTTTAAGTCCGGTAGTATAAAAGAAGTCAATAAACGTTTTGTCTTTAAGGTAAATGCGGAGTTTGTGTCCTAAGTCTTGAGTTGACAATATTATATCTGAGAACTCAATTTCGGCAATCCTAGCAAATGCTGCAAATTTTTCCATATATCGCCTTTCTTAATGTTTAGCTTGGAAAGATTTTTTTCTATTTTTTCTTTTTCGGAGAGAAGATGGTCAAATATAAATAAGTCGTCTCCTACGGCGTATTCGGAGAGTTTGCCTTGAATCATTAGTTTATCATGTTCTTCAATGGTATCTACTCCATATTTTGAGGTAAGCTGAAATAGTTCGCTTTCAATGAGGCGCAATTGTTCAATAGATATGATTATTTGTGCTTTTTGCGTATCGTTCATAAGTTGATATTACTACATCTCCATGCTTATCGCAGCAGTTCTCATTATGAGCATGTAGAGAAGCGTAGGCATTGGTTAATGTGAGTAGTAAATCTCATGGAGGATTTTTTAAGAAAAGGTGCGAGTCATTTTATGATAAATATCGACAATCTTTTCCACCCCGGATAGCCCTAATTATCAGGGCGGCATAAAATACTGTTTACTTTTTCAAATAGGAACCTGCAATGTCTCAAGGTCATGAGGTTTTTGTAATCCTTCAATCATAAAATCCATCAGGGTATCAAAGCTTTTAAACGGGAAGTAAATTAGAAGAGTACGAATATCGTTAAAAAAGCGTTTTCGTGCTCCCAGTACCGTTCGTAATAATTTGTACTTTTTATTCATAAATTCAAGCATGGTATGGAAAAGAAATGCCAGGAGATTCATGGTTGCGAGGAGTGAAGCAAGGTATTTCTTTCCATGTCCGAAGTTATGCTCCAGATGATATCCTTTAGTTTTGAGCGTATTGTTATTCTCATTCTCAATCTTCCATCTGGCTCTTCCGCAATCAATAATGATTTTGATTGTTTCCTCTGCGAGCGGATGATTGGTGATAAAGGCATTGTGATAAAGCTGTTTTCCGGTTTTCCTGTCTTTTACCGTTACTTCAACGAAGTTTACATGGAGAGCGTCTTTTCCATCCCGCAGCGGTACATTTTCTATGTAATTGTACGTATAAATCTGATGGTTTTTACCGTCAAATCTATCCTCTATTTTTTCCACTGTTACATCTTTTATCCATTCATACAGTGTTTTATGTGAATCCGGCTTACAAACAAATATAAAATTACATTCTTTTTTCAGTACTTGTTTACACCATGGCTCATGCGCATAAAGATCATCTCCGAGAAATGTTGCGTTATCAATATATTTCTTTCCCTGTTTTTTGAGATACCGTTTTGCCGCTTTTAACTCACAATCCTGCTTACTGTCCCCATCCTGGGGGGTGATAAATTCAGGGGGACAAGAAATGACTTTATTCATACCCGGAGCCACAATTGTCGGGGTGACCATCCCGTGACAGAAGCGCGTCTGTCCGTCCCGAATTCTGATGGAACAATTCCGGCAATGATGTGTTTCTGATGAATAATACTCAGTCCCATCAAGGGCAATTAGTAAATCATTTTTCCTCTCTCCCAACTGAACCCTGAAAGAATCAAGATGGCCGCTTTGCTTAAGTGCGTCAAAACAAGCCTCAAACACACTATCAAGAGAAGAAGGCGCGACGGGATCAAGTAAGTCCCGAATATGATTATCGCTGGGAATATCATTCATACGGAACAGTGTTCTGCTATTTGAGAATCCGTAACGTTGCTGTAATAGCTGCTGATGGGAAAGGAATGAGGGGCATTGAGTAAAAAAGACAGAAAATGCTCCGCAGGCCGCGTCCTGCATCTTGTACCGCGTATTCTTTCCGGTTCTCTTATCAGGAAATGTGCTGATTGCCTGTTTCAGACTTTCTACCATATCCTCAAAAGTGTAAACACTTGTACCCTTTATGGGTCGCTTGTTATTCATGGATAACAAGCCTAACGCATATACGGTAAACCTGTCAAATTCATACTTTCAGAAAATCTCTACAAGTAAAACCAATCAGGATTGATTATTCAACCTAATCTTCATAATGAGAATTGGTGGGTTTGCATTGACCGATACAGAGCGGTTAAAGAATAATTTTTGTTCAAATTACTTTGTA
This sequence comes from Nanobdellota archaeon, assembly GCA_030690755.1. Classification (GTDB taxonomy): domain Archaea; phylum Nanobdellota; class Nanobdellia; order Woesearchaeales; family JAUYGA01; genus JAUYGA01. Next base: position 549 of record JAUYGA010000260.1, on the reverse strand, counting down.
AAAAATCTCTGGTTTTGGCTTTACTTACAGGCCAGATAATTCTTGAAATCACAAGATCGCGAAAGCAATCGTCAGCTAATTTAGAAAGACCGATCAGACGATAATAATAGACAAAGAAATTAAAAGCGGGAGTGTCCAGGGCAGAAATAAACTCAAGTTTAGACAAAAATTCTTCCCAGGAATTTTTGTCATAACGGCTGTCAAAAAGAGATAGTTTTCCTGATTTTATCCGTTCACTGTCCAGAAATTGTTGCCCCAGCTTTGCAAGCTGGCTTTCCTCTAAGGAGTTTCTTGCCGTTCCCAGATGTTTGAACAAACGATTCCTTCGTCCAACCTTTTTCATTACCTGAAAAGTAATATTTCCTGCGGAATTTTTATCCTTTCGTACAAACACACTCTGATTTTAGCGTAAGTGACCCAAACAATAAAAATCCAGGCACAAAAAACCTCAAAAATTAGGGGTTGGCGAAGTCAGGACAAAACTCACGGCAAGTGAGCAGGAAAGAGCAACAATTCTCACAGATGCAATTGCAGGCAATATAACCTCTT
>JAUYGA010000259.1 GCA_030690755.1 Nanobdellota archaeon | reverse complement strand
GAAAATGGCCGTCGGCCGCCAGGACTGGCTGGATTTTCGACAAATGTCAGTGTTCATTGATACATTTTAGCATCGCACTTTTATTAATTGACCTTAGGATGCTATGCGCATACCTCTATAAAAAACTTATGATGGAACTTCTCCTGGTTTTACAAACTCAACATTGTCCAGGCCTATCTTGAATGTTTTTAGAGCGCTTGTCTCTGTTTTTGTCCCTGATCTTGTTGTTGAGCGGTAATCTATCTCAAGACCAAATGATTTCTTGAATTCTGGAACAGCGCTCTTGATATCCAATGAAATTTCTTGATTGTTTGTTTCGTCGCCAACCCTAGTCAGCTTGTCTCCTGATGAGATTTTGCCAAGCCTTGTCGCATCATCCATCACTCGTATCTCAACAATTTCTAAATTTGAAAACTCTTCGCTAGCATCATCAATCTTTATGCGAACAGAAATCAAAGATTTAGTGATATCAAATGGTTTATCATAGACAACTTCGGCAGTCATCTTTCCTGCGCCAAATTGTGTTGATTCAAGTTTGGTTATAGATTCAGGTTCTGATTTAACCACATATAGGCAGTTCTGGCTTTCTGAACATGCAAGCCTTATGTATTGGCCATAACCTCCATCGCAATATCCGCAGTCTTTAGGAGCAGTGCACTTGTTTTCACCTTCTTCGCAGATTCCATTGCTCTCGCAGTCTGCTTTTGGCTTATGCTCGCAAAAATAGTTAGTATTCTCGCCGCAAATATCCTCTGTGCACCTGTTCTTGTCATCGCATGAAGGGCATTTTCTTGTGAATGTGGGATTGACAAAAATGATTGATTTTGTCTCTAAAGAATATTTTGTAACGCCTGTTTTCTTCTTGGCATATATTCCTGTTCCTTCATAATATTCATAATAGATATTAAACACTAAAGAGGTGACAGTCTTTTCTTCAGTATCTTTCACAAACTGAGCAACTGGAACATTGACATCCACAACATTCAAAGGGGACCAAAGTATCTTATTGACTTCTGCCTCTCCAAGAAGAATCTGCTCACGGTCAACACTTCCCTTTAATTCAACTTTAGTTATTGTCGGCTTTGAAACCCCATCATCCAGCTTATTAAGAGTGAATTCGAGACCAAAAGTAGCGCTATCAATATCAAAAGGGGTATTGACATTAAATTTTGTGATAGCAGAAAAACCGCCGAAGTTCAATTCTTGAGAACTTGTTGAAGTTTTGGCATCAGATTCACTAACACCTAAAGCATATTCTGGATTGTCTTTTAAGCAGATATATTTCATGTTTTTGGTGGCATTCTTTTTTTCAGAACAATCTGAAGGGCAGTTGCAGAATGACTCATTTGATTTATCTTCGCAGCGCGCATTTCCGCAGCATTTGTCTATTGCTGTAGGAATACATTTTCCATCAGCGCAGGAATAAGTGAAGCACTTCTTAGAGCTGCAGTCAGATTTAACCTTGCACTCAGCCTTCTCTCCGCAGCCTGCGATGAATAAAAGAAGTAAAATCGATGTGAAAACTGAAAAAAACATTAGTTTGCCGCTTTTCATTTCATACCTGCCAAACAATATTAAAAAACACTTAAAAATAAGATAAAAAAACAAAAGAAAAATTTAAGAAGTGAAAACTTCATATTCACGGACAACCATCACAATGAACAATGCAAGCAGCAATGCTCCAGCAATCATCCATGAAAGGCCTGTTGTGACATCTTCTGAGACCATCTTATAAAAGCCGACACCCATTATCAGGAATCCTGCCCACAAGAATTTGTCTAAGACAAGCTTCATTATCTCAAATTCTTCTGCTCTTGTCAACCTTTTTTTTACTTTTTTCATAAATATCACCTGTTCCTATTAATTGATATTTGATTTGTTAAGTCAGCGCATTATAACTGACGACTTATTTTGCTATTTCAAAAGATAATTGTCTTGTTCCTAAAAGGACATCGTTCTTAGAACCGACATCTCCCTGCGCCTGGATTGTGCAAACACCAGAGACATCTGCATTGCTGTTGCTGTCCTTAGGTATGTAAACCTTGAACGTAACGCTGCTCCTGGCTTTTATATTCTGCGGTGAAGATTCTACACCTTCAAAATCACTGACATCGTCAGTACACCCTTCAATAGTCACAATGACATCCTCTGCCATTTCAGAATCGCCATTATAGACATTTACAGAAAAACCAAGCGCCTGGTCTGCTTTAGCAGTTATCAATTCCTTGTTGAATACCAAAGGCTGATCCTCTGTTGCTGGGTTCTCTGGTTCTGGAATCTCAATGCTTCCCTTAAGCTTTGCGAACATGACTTTTGTAAATCCAAGTCCAAGTCCCAACATTGCGATAGCAAGAATAAGAACAACAATCGCATTAACAGACAGCTCTAAACTTGCATGCCTCTTCAAAAACGGTTTAGCAAGCGCTTTGCCAAAAATTTTCATCAAACTCACCTCTCTTTTTCATCTGATACAAAAATAAATTGATTTAAAAACAATTAATTTTTAGTATATTTAAACCTTTCGATGGGAACAGTATCTTGTATAGTACCGAATTAAGTTTACACTTTTTTCAGGCCATGCAAATACATTCTAGTATACCATAATATGATAATAAGCATGCTTGCAA
>JAUYGA010000249.1 GCA_030690755.1 Nanobdellota archaeon | reverse complement strand
GGTTTCAGAAGAAGAGAAAAAGAGCTATTTTATTCTTTGGTTTGATCAAACAGGGATAGAAGATGTTCCTATTGTCGGCGGAAAAAACGCTTCTCTTGGCGAGATGTACCGCAATCTGACTTCTAAAGGCGTGAGAATCCCAAATGGTTTTTCTATTACTGCAACAGCTTACAGGTATTTCATTGAAAAGGCAGGTATAAGAGACAGGATTCAAGAAATTCTAAAAGACCTTGATACAAGGAATATCCAAAACCTGCAGGACAGAGGAGAAAAGATAAGGATTCTCATAAGAAATTCAGAATTTCCTCCAGAACTGACAAAGGTTATTATTGAAGCTTATGCTAATATGTGCAAGGATTATGGCGCAAATACTGATGTTGCAGTCAGAAGTTCTGCAACTGCTGAAGATTTGCCTGATGCGAGTTTTGCAGGTCAGCAAGAAACTTACCTTAATATTAGAGGCGACGCTGACCTGATAAATGCCTGCAAAAAATGTTTCGCATCACTATTCACAAATCGCGCAATTTCTTATCGTGTTGACAAAAAATTTGACCATTTCTCAATCGCACTCAGTATTGGCGTTCAAAAGATGGTGCGAAGCGACAAGGCAAGTTCTGGAGTAATGTTTTCTATTGATACAGAATCTGGTTTTAAGGACGCTGTTCTGATAACAGGCGCTTATGGCCTTGGTGAGAATGTTGTTCAGGGAGCTGTGAATCCTGACCAGTTCTATGTTTTCAAGCCGACATTGAAAAAAGGTTTTAAGCCAATCATCCAAAAGACAATCGGTGAAAAAAAGATACGTATGATTTATTGCAATGAAGGCAATAAGGTCACAAAAAATGTTGATGTTCCTGAGACAGAAAGAAGAAAATTTGTAATAAGCAATACTGAGATATTGGAGCTCGCAAAATGGGCTTGCATAATTGAAGATCATTATTCTGCGAAAGCAGGTTATTTTAAGCCAATGGATATGGAGTGGGCAAAAGATGGAATCACTAATGAATTGTTTATTGTGCAGGCAAGACCTGAGACAGTAATCTCGCAAAAAGACATGACAAAACTTAAGAAATATGTCCTTAAAGAAAAAGGAAAAATTCTGGCAATGGGCCGAAGCGTCGGTGACAGGATAGGAAAAGGCAAAGCTCATGTCATAAAGGATGTTCATGATATCAAAGAGTTCAAGAAAAATGAAGTTCTCATAACTGAGATGACTGATCCTGATTGGGAACCGATAATGAAAATCGCGTCTGCCATTGTTACAAACAGGGGCGGAAAAACGTGTCATGCAGCAATCATCTCAAGAGAGCTTGGAATCCCTTGCGTTGTCGGAACAAATGATGGAACTGAGAAAGTAAAAGATGGCCAGGATGTAACTGTTTCCTGCGCAGAAGGCGATGATGGTCTAGTTTATGAGGGTCAGCTTAAATTCATAATTGATGAGATTGATTTGAAAGCTATTCCTCCGACAAAGACAAAGATAATGATGAATGTCGGAACACCTGATCAGGCTTTTGAATTGTCGTTTTTGCCAAACGAAGGGGTTGGTCTAGCGCGAGAAGAATTCATCATAAACTCGTTCATAAAGATTCATCCAAGAGCTTTGCTCGAATTCGAGAAATTGACTGATCCGGAAGTCATAAAGAAGATAGAAGAGATAACTTATGGTTATGATAATAAAGTTCAATATTATGTAGACAAATTGGCAGAAGGGGTTGCAATGATTGCCGCTGCATTCTATCCAAAAGATGTTATTTTGCGATTCTCAGATTTTAAGACAAATGAATATGCAAACCTTATCGGCGGAAAGCAGTTCGAGCCAAAAGAAGATAATCCTATGATTGGTTGGAGAGGCGCTTCAAGATATTATGACAAGAATTACAAGGATGCTTTTGCGCTTGAATGCAAAGCTGTGCTTAAAGTAAGAAATGAAATGGGTTTAACAAACTTAAAAGTGATGGTTCCTTTCTGCAGGACTGTTGAGGAAGGAAAATCTGTCCTAAAAGAAATGGAAAAATCAGGATTGAAACGAGGAGAAAATGATTTGCAGGCATATGTCATGTGCGAGATTCCAGCAAATGTAATTCTTGCAGACAAGTTCTGCGAAATATTTGATGGCTTTTCAATAGGCTCAAATGATCTTACACAATTGACCCTTGGTCTTGACAGAGATTCAGAGATTGTCGCTCATATATTTGATGAGAGAAATGAAGCAGTAAAGCGACTTATTTCTCAAGTGATAAAAGAGGCAAAAGCCCGCAAGAGAAAAATCGGAATCTGCGGAGACGCTCCAAGCACTTATCCAGAGTTTGCGCAATTTTTAGTTGAATGCGGGATAGACAGCATTTCCTTATCTCCAGACGCAGTTGTCAAGACAAAAATCGCAATATCCCAAAAAGAGCAGGAACTCTTCGGAAAGAAATAAAAAATAAAAAAAGAAAATCAAAAGAAAAAATCAATAATCAAAAATAACCTTTAACCATCCCATCGATTGTGCTCTTGAGGAAAATGGCGTATTTAGGGTCTTCGTCTGCTTTTTCAGCATATAGGTCAAAATCATATATGCAATGATAATTCTTTTTTTCTTTAGCTATTACAGCATCGTGTTCTTCAATGCTTGCGCAAAAATCTGCAGTTAATTTTATATCAAGTGTTTCAGTTTTATATTTCTCAGCAAGTTCTTCAACAACTTTTTTTGCGATTTCCTGTTTTTCCTTTCTGCAAACTATTATAAAATTATGTTCTTCCATTTTTGTCTCCATCTATTATATTTTCTTTTTTTATTCTCCCCTCTACTATTTCTCAAGTTCTTTAATGCCAACATACATTACTGGCACAAACATCGAATTAGGACGACTGTAAACAAGACTGGTTTCTTCCTCCTTTTTCGCGAGTTCTCCACCGGGAAAAAATCTGCCTCCCCTTTCTTGAAGACAACTGACTTCACAAACCCACTTAGGATATGTCAGCACCTTGAACTCTGCTTTTTTTTCAAGTATTTTGTCTAAGTAAGGTATTGATTCTAAATAATCTGTGCCGCCTGCAGCATAAACACATCCATTGACGTAGAAAACCTTTGTCGGAGCAATTTTTTTGATTATTCTTTCTTTGCGACCAATTTCCAATTCATCTATGAGAAAATAATCCTTTTTTTCATTCTGCAGCTTCAATTCAATTTCATGCGCAAACTCGGCCCATGTGCCAAAAGCTTTAGGTTTTTCATAATCATAACAAGGAGGCATATCGTACTTGCCTTGTCTGGATAATGTGCTCATCTTGTGAACCAAAAGTACAATATCTTCTTTTCCAACTTCTGCCACCAATTCTTCTATGCTTTTTATTTCGGTTTTCATAGTTTCATATTCTTTCATTTTTTACCCCTATATTTTATTATTTATTTACTGATAAGTAGTAATATGGCCTGTTAGATATATAAACTTAGTGCCCCCCTAAAGGGGATACCTTTAGAAAGACTTATAAAGCCCAGAAACCAACAGTCTAGAAAATGGATGAAAAGCTGTTTGAGAAACTCGGCCTTACAAAAGGAGAAATAAAAGTATATTTAGCGCTGAATAAAGTGGGCCAATCTACAATAACTCCGATAGCAAAAGAAAGTAAAGTCAGCAAATCAAAAATTTATGATATTCTCGCAAAGCTCATTGAGAAAGGCCTTGTCGGCTATGTCATAAAAAGCAAGACAAAATACTTTATGGCAAATGACCCTCATATGATTCTTGAATATCTGGAAAAACAGGAAAAAGACATTGAACAAACAAAAGAAGAAATCAACAAAATAATTCCAGAATTACTGCTGCAAAAAAGCCTGGAAAAGACAAAAAGACTCGCTGAAGTTTATGAAGGTTTTCAGGGCCTGAAAGCAATAAGAGCCGAGCTCATTAGTTCGATGAAAGCAGGAGAGGAATTTCTTGTTTTAGGTGCACCAAAGGTCGCAAATGAAAAGCTGGAAGCTTGGTTTCTTGAGTTCCACAAAAATAGGATAAAGAAAAAAATTACAATGAAAATAATATATAACGCAAATGTGAGAGAATATGGAAAAATAAGGGCAGGCATGAAATTAACAGACGTGAAATATCTGCCGAATGATTTGGTCAGCCCAAACTGGATTGACATTTTTCCAGATGCAATATTGTTTGTAATGCTCGCTGAGAATCCTATTGCTTTTGTCGTCAGAGACAAGGCTCTTGCAGAAAGTTTCAAGGCATATTTTAAAATGATGTGGAACAATTCCTCGGTTTGATGATTATTGTATGAATCCACCAATAAAATTAATTTTTTGTTTCAAAAATTTTTCAAAATTAATTTTAGAAAGTTTTATATACTTGTTTTATTGTTATTTATTTATTCGTTAAAAAAAGGTGAGGACTATCTGTTGTAGGGCTAATAGTTTTTGGCATTGTTGTGTTCTAATCTTATCTTCATATTTTTCTAAAAATAATCAAATTCTGTTAAAAAAAGAGGTGTTCTAGAATGAAAAAAATAATAACCCTGTTCGTGATTTTGTCAATGTTGCTTACCACTGTAAGTTTTGCTGAAGCTGCTGGCGCTTTCGAATACAAATATCCGGTTAAGACAGAAGTCTCTTTTTTCTCAAAAATATCTTTGTTTTTTAGTTCTATTTTCTCACCTATAACAGGGCACACTGTTGGAGATGTTTGCGTTAATAATACTGGTTGTAATTCTGATGAATATTGCTCGCCTGAAGGAAGATGCGAATACATTACTCAAACAAGCAGCAGCGGAGGCGGTCCAAGCGGTGACTGCACAGCCGATTCTCTGATATTGACTTTCATGCAGACTCCAACTGGTTGTGAAGCTGTTCAAGGTTGCGATTGGAACCAAGATCCATTAAATCCTATCTGCGTTGGTGCGTGGTCTCCATCATGTTCTGCTATTATAGATCCTGCTTATTGTACCACTGGAAATACTAATGGTGGTTGTTCTTATAACTCAGAAACGCAGCTTTGCGAAAATGCAAATAGCGGCGCTACCTGCGCGCAGGATGGCAACACGCCTCTGGATAATAATCCTTCTCAGTGTTGTTCTTTCCCTGGTTCTCAGGGTTATTGGAGCGGCAGTACATTTTATTGTGGAACTCAAACTGCTGTTTGTGTATGGGATAATCAGATTCAGCCTAGTAATGATCCTTCTCAGTGTTGTTCTTTCCCTGGTTCTCAGGGTTATTGGGGTCCTGATAATATGTTTTATTGTGGAACTCAAAACATCGGTTGTGTTGATAATTGGCAATGTTCAGTTACTGGAACTGGTTCTGATTGCTGTTCTGGCGCAATGTTTGCTGGTGGCAGTGGATGCGCGCAGCAATGTGTCCCAGGGTGCAATAATAATCAAATGTGCGAGAATTATATGGGAGAAAATATAAATAATTGTCCTAGTGATTGTTCTCAAACAAGTTGTTTGTTAGATGGGCAGATTTCTCCTACTAGTGATCCTTCTAAATGTTGTTCTTTTCCAGGTTTGATGGGATATTGGGGTGCTGAGGGTTTCTATTGCGGAGCGCAAGCTAATCCTAACTGCATGAGAGATCCTGCTGCTTGTGATGGGAAGGGTACTTGTGGTGCTAGTGGTTATAAGTTGCCTGGGTCTAGTGTTTGTTATAATGATCCTTCTTGTTTGAATACGTGTTTTAGTGGAAGCAGCAACAATTGTATACCTGGCGATAATAGTTGCCCTGTTGGATGTTCATCAGCGCAAGGCCCTACCTACGATTCAGATTGTTTTGTGTGTAAGGATTTAAACCAGCCATGTGTGTATTCTGAAGAATGTTGCGGGTCTTATACTGGCGCAGCAGTATGTATGGGCAATCTTTGTAAAAATCCACAACAACAAGACGTAGAATGCGGTCCAACACCAACTGACAATTGTATAGTAACACAAAACACTGTTTTTAATCCAGGAACTTATAATTTGCCTTCTGGAATAAGAATGTCGGTAAGTGATGTGACTCTTGATTGCAATGGTGCAACTTTGATTGGACCTGGTCAAAATTCTGGAAGTAATGGAATACAGCTAGTAGCAGCAAATAATATTAACATTAAGAATTGCAATATCAAGGATTATAACGTAGGTATTATGACAAATGCAATAAATACTCTGAATATAGATTCTGTTGCAATAACTAATACTAATATTGGGATGGAAATAAACAATGCTTTTGGTCAAGGAACTACTATAACTAACAGCAGGATAGATGCTAACACAGGCATTCAATTCCATGGTGGTGAAGGAGTGCTAGTAGAAAACGTTGCTATACAAGCTAATTTTGGAGTTATTGCATTGGATAATACTCAGGATGTATTGGTTACAAATAATCAATTTTCAAGAGGACAATACCCTGCAAGTTTCCCGTCTGGAGGAGCAACTAATGTTACAATCAGCAATAACATGTTTAATGGTGTAAGATTGCAAATAGAATGCGGAAGATATGGTGGTTGTAATGACTTTGAAATTTCAGGAAATACTTTTGAGAATTATCAGCAACAGGATGGTAATTGTTTTGGCGTAAATGGTCCGACGAATGGATTTTTAGTTTCAGACAATACTTTCAGAAATGCATATCTGCCTTATTTCAGTCAGGCAAATGGACTTGTTTTCAGCAATAACTTAATAGAAGATATACCGGGTAATGCAGGCGTTGCTTTTGAAGGCGGATCAGGACTGATAATATCTGGAAACACAATAAGAAATGCTCCAGCTAATGGAATTGAGGTCAAAGAAGGTAACACGAATTCTCAAGTAATAAATAACATAATTGAAAACGCTACTCAAGTAGGAATCATGGTTTACGGCGGAGTTACTCTTGACAAAATCTCTGGCAATAAAATAAGAAATGCCCAATGCCCAATAATGATTATGCCTGATTGCACACAAAACGTCATTATTAATAATGACTTAGACAAAGAGATCTGTGATGGGGATGCATCATTAACATGCGAAGTTGGTCAGACACAAGCATGCGGTTCAGATGTTGGAATATGCAGCAAAGGAGCGTATACTTGTAATTCTGTGCCTTCAACTGATCCATCTATAGCGCAATACGGCCGATGGGCTGAGTGCACAGGTGGAATAAAACCAGAGCAAGAAATATGCAATGAGCTTGATGATGATTGCGATGGTATCAGTGATAATAACATTCCAGGAACTGTTGTTATAGAAAAATCAGACATCACCTTGATGCCTGCCACAGACTTGTTTACTGGAAGCACTGATATTGAGATACTTGATGCAGAAGGTGTTGATTTAGATGCGCCAACTGCGGATTTATGGTATATGGTAGTTGCGATGGGCGATACGCCATCAGCAACATTGTTTTCAGAGAATTTAATCACCTGGGCAATTAATGATGGAAAAATTCCATTTACAGGGGATCATTCAGGAAAAGCTCTTTATTTTGCAACTAATCAACAAGGTCAACTAATTGATTGCGCTTCTGCAAAAGATGAAGACTTTTATAGAGGCGGCGGAGAAATGCCTGCAGGACTTTTATTGGTGAGTGGTCCTGGAAAAGTATGCGCGGTTAGTGCCGATGATCCTAGCGAAAAATATGAACTTGACATAAAAAGCATAGGTGAAGGGTTGAGCAGCATCACTTTGGACATATATAAGTATGTTCCAGGCGCTTGTTTAGATACGCAGACATATTACCAGGATTCAGATAACGATGGTTTTGGAAACATAAATGTTGTGATTAATGCACGCGCACAGCCAGATGGTTATGTACTGGATGGTTCAGATTGCGATGATTCAAATGCATTTGCCCATCCTGAAGCATCTGATATGAGCTGTAATAATGTTGATGAAGATTGCAGCGGTGTTGCAGATGATGGTTATGTCTCTTTAGTAACTGTATGCGGAACTGATTTGTGTTCTAATGAGGGAACGTTTTCATGCATTGATGGCGTTGAATTAAACACTTGCGCGCCAAAACCACCCGTATTAATGTATCAGGATAATGACCAGGACTTATATGGCGGCTTGCTTGATGCGCAGGAAGTTTGTTCACCTTTGCAGGGATATGTTTTTGTGAACAGCGATTGCAATGATGGTGATTCAAGCATAAATCCTGAATCAAATGATATCTGTAATGCCAACCATGCTGTTGTAAACAAAGATTGTAAATTAGATAATGACAATGAGCTTAATTGTCAGGATTACTGCGGAGATATTGACGGCGACGGATTTGTTACAGAGCAGAAATGGGGAGACTGGAATGGTATTGTTCCGAGCATAATCTGCCCATGGATTAAAGATGGAGGAGAATGTAATGACATGGACGGCAATGTAAATCCTCAAGCAGCTGAAATTTGTGATAGTGTGGACAACAATTGTAACGGAAAAGTTGACGAAGGATGCGCTGCAGTCAATAAAGGAGATGTGCTTTCATTACTGCAATCATTGAACTCAGCTGATGCAAAGTCCAAAAGCGAGCTTAGCAGAGCGGTTACTGAAGTGACTCAGAGCTTAGGTAATAGGATTGAAGGCGGAGACAAGAAGATTGTCTGGGCAGACTCAACAAGCCTTGCTTGCAGACATGGCCAATCTGTCTTTGATGATGAGAAGAAAGCAGTGGATCATCTTGAAAAAGTGACAGATCCTTTAATAAAAGCAGATGTTGACACAGCAATCTCATTGTTGGTTAGCGCTGACAAGCAGCTTGCAGAACTTGCAATAAAGAAGGCGCCCGCAGGATCGACTAAAGATAAAGCAGTTGAAAAATTCAACAAAGCAGCTTCAGAAACAGTTAACAAGCATAAGATACAGGCCTATAGGGAAGCATGGAAATATCTGAATAATAACTGTGATAACACGAAAAAAGCGAGCTGTATTGATGAGATAACAATGCTTTCGCCGTCAGGCGATTATGTGACTGCTATCGGTGATGAAGTAGGTTATCCAAACACTGCTATGACTGATATATACGGTAATAAAGTGTCTGTTAATACGAATTGCAACAAATGCATTGCAGAAGGGCAGCTAATAAATGGCTGGAAGGTAACTGCAGTTAAGCATAATGGCGCTTTAACACCAATCTGCAGCAAGAAATAAAAACTGAGTAAATAACTAAAAACCTTATATTTGGTTTTTTGTTTTTTTAGTTATTCTTTTTTTATTTTTCTTTAATTCTATTTTATTTTATTAAGCGCTCAGAACAAGAATTTTCTTAGTCATAGATTTGTGTATGTAGTAGTCAAACTGGTTTTTCACTTTCAGTTTTGATTTTTTTATTAATGGTATGTAATCATAAGAAGTTGGGAAACTTATGACTGCTCGTTTTATTTTCATTCTTTTCAAATTCTCAAGAAACTCTCTGTAGAGCTTTGTTTTTTCATCACTTAACTTTGCGCTTTTTCCATAAGGAAGGTCTGCGACAATATATTTTGCCTTATCAGGCCATTTTTTTGTCGAATCAAGCATCTTGAGGCTGAAGTTTTTTATTCCGAAATGCTCCAGATTTGTTTTAGCTTTTCTTAGGCAGTTTTCGTCAATATCATAACCTATGCTTCGAAAACCCATGATGCTTGCCTCTAACAGAATTCCTGCTGTGCCGCAAAACGGGTCAATTAAGACATCTTTTTTGTCCTTTATGCCTGTCAGATTCACCATTGCCCTGGCGAGCTTTGGATTAAGTGATATGGGCGAGAATTCAGGCCTCATGTGAGGCTGGCGTTTATGAAACTGCTCTTCATTGATGAAAATGGTCTTTCCGCAGTAAACTTCATTATTGACAAAAATAAATTGTATGAGTGTTTCAGGGCCAGTCAGTTGTGTAACTGGATTTTTCAGCTTTTTCCATATCAGGTCAGCCATCTCAAATTCTTTTGGAACAGGTTTTTGAGATATGTTATTTATCCTTACGCAGAAGTTTTTCTTGTACACTTTGTTCCAAGGATAGCTGTTTATCTTTTTTATCAAGTTTTTTGCTGTTGTTTTGAACAAGACTTGAGAAACTGATTTTGTATAGGCAAGCTGTGTGAAGCTCATTTTGGTTTTTGCTTTTGCAATCGGCTTGGCAATATCATGAATAAGCACTCTTTCGCTAATGCTTTTTGTTCTGCCAAATAGCGCTTCAACTTCTGCTTTTGCAATGTCTGTGTGTTCTCCTGAAAGAAGAAATATTGTTTTCATTGTTGTTTCACGTTTTTTAGCTAATATTTTTTTCAATACTGCATTTTGCCTTTATTTTTTTCTTTATTGCCTTATTATATAATTGTTTTTATCTTGTTAAATAAAAAGCAGTATAAACGGTCTAGGACCATTATTTATTGTTTATAAACGTTAAAGACATGTTTTTTCGCTCGAAGGTATTTAATAGTTATTGTGTTTACTGATTTAGAATGTTTATTCAAAATCAGGTAAAAAAATCAACTAAAAGTCATCGGATATTGTTTAATCTTCAGTACCCTTACAATATCTTATCAAATACAGTAGTTTTTGTCTTTTTGGCAAATTAATCATTATGCCCGCTCTTTGTGCAGGCGTTCTGGATCTCTTTTCATTCTTCAGCTTTTGCTC
>JAUYGA010000247.1 GCA_030690755.1 Nanobdellota archaeon | reverse complement strand
ATAACAACCATTTAATGTGTTGGCCAAATCCTTTCTAGAACACTCCATCTCTCTTGCGAAATCATAGGCATAAATGAAGAATAAGCAAAGCAGTTTAAATATTTTGGTTAAATTAATTCAATTAAGCTGAGAAGCATACCGTTTATTTACTTCAGAGGGCTCAGGTTTGTAACCAGTCGCAATTTCATAAAAAATTTTTATCAAACCAGTATTTTTACGAGGTTCCGCAATAGTTTTTCTCAGCGCCACATTTATCCTCATCTCATATGAAATAACCTCATTTTTACTTGTAAATGTATTCCTAAAATTATCTGCAACATCACAAATGAAATAAAGATTTTTATCAACAAGTCTGTTGAGTTCTTCGTCAGTTCCTCTAAAAGGGTTTCTTGCTTCAAAACCACAACATGCCTGGCGAAGTGATACAACAGAAGCAAAATCTTCCAAGGGCATCAATCTCATTATTTCCAGCATTATTTCTTCTATAGAAACTCCTAACTCACAGCCTTTGGCACTTTTTATTCTGTCAACGATAGTAGATGCATTATTGTTCATTTTTATCAACTTGATTCTTAAACATCATTTTCAGTTCTCTGCTCATTGACAAGAACAGCCATATAAGCTGCAAATACTTCTCTGTTAAAGCTTGCTGCATCAAATAACTTTAATTTTCCGTCTGCTGCCTTGAATGCTGTTTTCTTCGTCTCTGTATAATTTCCGTCAGATTGTGTTGCTATGAGTGAAAAAGTTCTTGCTTTGCCATCTGTTTGCTCAGAAGATTCACCATTAGTACTCTGATAACCTATAGAATTTATTTTGTTTTCTTCTCTTAACCTTGCAATAAGGTCATCTTGACTAAGGTTCTGAGAATTTTCGTTTTGAGAATTTGCAGCTTCTTTTGGAAACAGCTCACTAAACATATACAATGTGCTTCCAACCAGCTGTCTTGCTGTTGGATGTTTTTCAAGAGTGGTCATTGCATCATAAGCTAATGCTGTTTTAAGGCCCTCTTGCTTCACAATAGCATAAAGGTTTGAGAAATGTTCTGCTGTTTTCATTTTTGTCCACCCGCCCAAACGAAAAATCTTTTTTGATTATAATATACTAATAAAAACCGAACTTATATAAAAACCTTTCCATTTTTACCACTTAAAAGTAACTAAAATTTTGTTAAAAACACAAAATTTATAAAGATGTAAACATTCGCTTATCTTTAGATAAGAAAGGCCCGTCACGAGAGTACTCAACCGAGCTGACGGCTAATGCCAAGCTATGAACTTGGGAGTTAGTGTTTCGGGCTGCAAAACCTTATAATAATTACAAAAGGAATAAAAAGGACAAGCAAACCTTATATCCAAATCATCATCATTATTATAACTTAATTTTGAAAAAGAAGACGAAATAATGATTTTTAGATTAAAAAGATATAAAATAAGCTTGTTCTAAACAGGGTTTAAAATATAGAAGCTAATAAGTTGATAAAAAGCCTTAAAAAAGCCCAGAATCAACAGATTTTTGGCAAAATCATACTCACAATTACCAAATACCAATGTAAAAAAGCATTGAATTAGCTTCATTCTAAGCCCCATTCCTAACAGAATAAACATAAACAATGGTGGTTAAAAATGGGTAAAATAAGTCCAGTGAGCGCAAAATACATAGTGCACGCTACAATAGAAGTTGAAGGAACAGTTGATCGTCCTGACGTTATAGGCGCAGTCTTTGGACAGACAGAAGGCCTTCTAGGATCTGATTTAGAGCTTAGAGAACTGCAGAGATCAGGCAGAATCGGCAGAATAGAAGTCGAAATGGAAGTAAAGGCAGGAAAATCAAAAGGAACAATAATAATCCCGTCTTCTCTTGACAAGGCAGAAACAGCAATTATCGCTGCAGCTTTGGAAATCATCCAAAGAATAGGGCCTTGCAATGCAAAAACAAAAGTCATAAGCATTGAAGACATAAGAATCAGCAAAAGACAATTTGTCATTGAAAGAGCAAAAGAATTGCTTAAGACTCTTATTGACACAACAATGCCTGACTCAAGGGAGATAGCTGACGAAGTAGCTTATTCTGTAAGAGTTATGGAAATTGTTGAATACGGCAAAGACAGACTGCCATCAGGCCCAGCAATTGATGAATCTGATGAAGTGATGATTGTAGAAGGCAGAGCCGATGTTCTTAACCTATTGAAACACGGTTTTAAGAACGCAATCGCTATGAACGGAACATCTGTCCCTCAGACAATAATTGAGCTTAGCAGGAAAAAAGTCGTTACAGTATTTGTTGACGGCGACCGTGGCGGAGATCTTATAATCAAAGAACTCGCAGCTGTTGCAGAAATCGACTTCATAACAAAAGCTCCTGATGGAAAAGAAGTTGAAGAGATAACGCAAAAAGAGATACACAAAGCATTGAGAAGCAAAATCGCATTCGAACAGGCAAAGCTCGATGTCGCTCCAGTCAATTCTATGAGAGAAATCCAACGAATTGTTCCTGGCGAGAAAAGAGAAGAAGGCCAAAGAGAGCAAAGGTTTGAAAGAAACGACAACAACAAATTCAGAAGACCGACTGACAGGCCTGAAAACAAGCGCTTTGAAAGACCTCCAATGCAAAGAAGGGATGACGCAAGACCTACCGCTGACAGGATGCCTCCAAGCAATAATGGTCCGGTTAAAAAACCTTCAAGGTTAAGCGATGAAGATAAGAAGAAATTCAGAAGCATGCTTGAAGATTTAATTGGGACAAGAGGCGCAAACATTTTGGATGAAAATCTGAATGTCCTTGGAAAAGTTCCTGTTGCAGAACTTGCTAACACTATCGGCAGTCTGCAGAATGTTCATGCAGTCGTATTTGACGGAATTGTCGACAGGGATATTGCAAACTCAGCAGGACGAGCAAAGGTGAAATACATTGTCGCAATGGACACAAAAGTCAACTCTGATGCAAGCATCAACATCGTAACAATAAGCGACTTGTAAAGCTTGAGAAAACTTTTGTTTTTTTTATTTTCTTTTATTGTTTTTTCTTTGTTTAATATTTTTTTAGTGAATATATCATCTATTAAGCAAGCGTCTGCTCAGATAAAAAAACCAGCGCATCATAAACAGCTTGCTTGGTCTGTTTTGCATATTCAACCTGCTGCTCAGATGATTTCAAGTGCCATTTTTCATGATATATTGTGACCTGCTGACAAATCGCGTCTGTAAACGCAAAAAGCTCATCTTTGTTTGAACCAATATATGCTCTCTCGATATTTTCATATGCGCTCATCAAAACAGCCCCCCAATTCGCAATTTTTAAGGCATTATTTGATGAATAGTATCCCTCAAACCCTGAATATTTTTTCCTCAACTGGTTTCTCCATGTTCTCCTTTTGTCATGATTCTCAAAAAAATCATCAACAACATAGCTGCAGTTCAGATATTTGGTTAGTGAATTGATATTGCACTCAATCTGCTCTCGATCTTTTTCCTTGAACAGAGAATAATCAATCTTTGGAACATCCCATTTTTCAGAAGGATATATTGAAACTACATGCGGGTCTTCCAAAAGAATCTTTTCAATTTCCGATAAAATCGTTTCGTCAGACATTCGGAATTTATTTCAAACATCCTGCAGAAATCAGTGTTTGTTTATACTGTTCTTGGTATTGGGACCCAGCAGTTGAAATCGGGATTGAAAGTTTTTTGGTCAACTCGCCAAGCAGTTCAAGTCCTGGCGCAGTAATTTCTATTTTAGAAGTCTTTTGGATAATGTATGCAGCTAAATCTGAGAAATTAAAAAGGGATGATATTCCTGTTGGAAACTGAACATCTTCGCGATTCTCATACACGACTGAACCAAAATATTTGAATGCTGCGCACCCTACTTTTACAAGCTTGGCATCTGCAATGTCATCAAGCCTTTGCATAGGACTAAATGATTTCACATTGCATGACTTTATACCTTTGTCTCCAATAAGATGAACATAATCGTCAACACTTCCCAATTCTGGATTAAAACCAAATAATTTTGCAACCTGCACAATAGCATCTAAAGAATCAACAAAATCTTCTGAAACAGATTTGTCAGAGCATGAAACTTTTGTGTCCCAAAATGTTATCTGCCAATCAGCCGTAAAAAGATATTGTATGTTAATAACAGTTTCATCCTGTTCATTAAGAATTTTGTAAACGTCCAGCTTATTTTTTTCGTCAGATTTTTTGCGTTTAATATTAACTAATTTGTATCCTTCTTTTTCCCTTACTGTCCAACTATATTCTTCAGGATTGTCCATTTTTATAAATCTTTGAAGTTTTTTATTTGGATGAAGATGACGAACTTGCATCAGCCCTGCATTTGTCTGCGAATGCTCTTATCTTTGCGCTGTCAACTTTTCCAAGCATCACTTCGCCTGTTCCTGCGCAGATGAGCTGAGGTATTCCTTTTTGTTTGTTTTCAAAGCAGTCCATTATCTCAAGCCAGCTCTTTTCTGAGATTTCTGAATAATAAAACTGATATCCTAGCGCTTTAAGGGTTTTTGTCTGGGCAAACATTTCATCGCATATAGGTCCGCATTTGCTTGAGTAATAGAAAACTACAGATTCTGGCATTGCGCCATTCTTTTCTATGCACTGCACAAGCGGCGATTTAGGAGCAACAACATTCAAGGTATCAACAAAAAACTCGACTTTAGTTTTTTCTTTAAGCTCTGATTTGTAAAGGCTCAGTTTGACTTGATCTTTGACTTCATCATAAGTTGGCGTTATCTTATGTAATTTTATTATATGCAGACCATAGCTCGTTTTTATTGGCGCAGATATCTCTCCTTCAGTCATTGAAAATAACTTTTCTTCAAACTCTTTGACGGTCTGCCCTCTTTTTACCAGACCTAAAACGCCGCCTTTCTGTTTTGTCTGGATGTCATCTGAAAATTGCAGTACTGCATCTGAAAAATTGATTTTTGCCAAAGCCATCGCTTGGTTTGCCTTGGTTATCGCGTCTTGCTCTGATAAGCTATTCTTGCATGTCAAGCTGCCTTCATAACATACCAATATGTGTGAAGCATATCTCGTTTCATATAGCTCATTATAGAGCTGAATAAGGCTTGTTTCATTAGGAGTATAGTTTTCAGTTGCCCATTGCAGCAATTTGCCTGAATCAATTGCTCTTCGCATGAATGTCTTGTATTCATCAGATTTTATTGAATTCTGTTCAAGCGTCACTTTGAGCGAAGCCTCTGTATAAGGTGAATTGTCAAGCATGTTCTTGAACTCTGATTCGAATCCCTCATCTGAAAGCGCAATTCCTTTTTTGACTGCTTCCTCTTGCATTAATGTTTCTGTAATTAATATCGCAAGATATTCGTCCTTGTCCACTGAAGCTCTCATTTCTTCAGGTATGTTCTGTACAAATACGAATGTATTGAACTGGCCGTCAAAGAATGCCTGCGTGATGGCCTGTCCGTTTACTGTGGCGATAACTGCGCTTCTGTCTTGTTGTCCTACCTTGAAGATAAATATCAGTATAAGCACAAAGACTGCTGCAGTTATGAAAAATGCGATTAGATTTCTATTTAGTTTATTATCCTTAGATTTTCCTTCTTTTTGTCCATTATGACTGTTTGATTTCACTTTCCTATCCCCCTTTTCTTCATGATTGCTTCTGGATTCGGAATAAGCAGGTTTGTACTTTTTTATTTCAGGCTTGCTTTTTTTGACTTCCTTAGCAGGCATTTTTTTCTCTTTTTCTTTCTCTTTTTGCTTTTTGCGCAAACTTCTCTTTTTCAAAGCGCTAATCAACC
>JAUYGA010000243.1 GCA_030690755.1 Nanobdellota archaeon | reverse complement strand
AAAAAGTCTCAACGTTAAAAAACCGCAAAACACAAATATTTAAATAAGTGCATAAAACTTTAAGGGGTATGCAAAAAAATAGTGATGTTAAAATGGAAAAAGATAAGAATGACAAGAAAGATAATCTTGGTAAATCTAACAAGCAGAACCAAAAAGGCCCTGAAGGAAAAGATTTTGAAGGCCTGTTCTGGGCTGATCAGTTGGCCAGTGAGATAATTGCTAGAAAGAAATTTCATTATCTTGATAGGCCTATACATAAGTTTGATACTTTTACTGTCAAGACTTCTGCTTCGCTTTCAGGAATACTTCATATTGGCAGATTAAGCGATACTATCAGAGGCGCAAGTGTCGCTCGCGCATTAAAAGATGCAGGTGTCAAATCAAAACTGCTTTGGGTTGCAGAAGATATGGATCCATTAAGAAAGATTCCAAAAAATGTTCCTGCAAATTTTGAGAAATATCTTGGGACGCCTGTTTCAGCTGTTCCAGATCCTGACGGCTGCCATAAGAGTTATGCTGAACATTTCATGGCTGAATATTTTAAGGTTCTTGATGAATTTGTTTTCATGGATATGGAAAAGCTTTCTACAAAAAAAGCATATGAGGATGGCAGTTTCAAACCGCACATTAAAGTCATAATGGACAATCTTGATAAAATCATTGAGATTCAGAACAAGTTCCGTGATAAAGATAACAAGCTCAGCAGCAGTTGGAGTCCTTGGGCGCCGATATGCGAAAATTGCGGCAAGATAATAACTGCAAAAATAACAGAATTCGACCATAAAAATGAACTTTTGAAATATCATTGCCAGGATTATAGTTTTGAGACAACAACTGCAAAAGGCTGCGGCCACAAAGGCGAAAACAATCCGCTGAAGGACAAGGGAAAACTAATGTGGAAGTCAGAGTGGGCTGCGCAGTGGGCTATGTGGAAGATTTGCGCAGAGGGAGCTGGCAAAGAATACCAAGTTCCTAATAGCGCTTTTTGGATAAATGCAGAAATCTGCGAGAAAGTTTTGGAATTTCCCCATCCTGAACCAATATTCTATGAACACATAATGATTGACAATGTAAAAATGTCTGCATCTCTTGGAAATGTTGTTTATCCTAACCAATGGCTTGATGTCGCTCCTGCAGAAATTTTACGTTTCTTTTATAACAAGCGACTCATGAAAACAAGAAGTTTTTCCTGGAAAGACCTGCCGAAATTCTATGAGGAATTTGACAGTTATGGCGAGGTTTATTTTGGAACCAAGAAAGTTGACAATGAAAAGGAATCAACGCATATGAGACGATTGTATGAGATTTCAAACAATCCTGATTCTGAACAGATTCGCAAGCCGCTTCTCATGACGTTCAGCCATGCAGTCATTCTTGCTCAGATTTATTCAGATGATGAAGACATAATACAGAGCTTGATTAGAACAGGGCATTTCCAAGACGGACGCGAGAAAGAAGTGATTGAAAGACTTAATGCTGCAAGAAGTTGGCTTAAATCATATGCTCCTGATGAAGTCAAGTTTGAGGTACAGACAAAAATTTCTAAGATTGATTTGAAAGATGAAGAAAGACTTACGATTCATCAGGTTTCTGAAATGCTCAGAAGACAGGAGTTCAATGAAAAATCACTGCATGAAGAATTCTATAATATCTGCAAAGCAAACAATATTCAAACTTCAGATTTTTTCAGAATTTGTTATCAGATACTGTTCAAGAAGGATAGAGGACCAAGACTTGCTCATTTTATTCTGACGTATGGAAAAGATAAGGTCGCAGAACTCTTTGAGAAAGTTTAAGTTGATTCTGCTTAGCTCTTTATTTTCTTAGGGGTTTAAATCTAATTCCATTTGGTAAGGGGTTATATCTTCAGGGTTGATTTTGCAGTAATCCTGAAGCAATTTGGTTACATCAAAGCCAGATGTTTTCTCGCTTATTAATCTGCCGAGGTTCTTGACCTGTTCAAGCAAAAAAGATGTTTTAGTCTTGCTAAGGATATCTTTTTGCGCAGCCAATTTATCTGCTGCAGATACCAACCTGTGCTGCAGTGAGCCTTCTGCAATATTGTTGAACTGCTCATCTGACATGCTGTGGCCTTCAAAATCAAAAACGTAATAATGAAAGTTTCCATTCTCATAACCTATCCTCACTTGATAGTTATCCATCCTTGCAAGTATAACTGTGAAATAAATAACATCGCCGAAGTTTTTTATCTCTTCTTCTGTCAGAGAGATATGCGCATCCCCTGTGTCAAAAATTTCTTTTAATTTCATGGTCTTAATTACCATCTCCGCTATCTTTTTCTCCCTATCAGTCGGATTTTCAGGATCCTCTGCAAATTCTTTCACTGACTCATTAATCTTGTCAGTGATGGTGTTTGTGTTCTTATGAGCTTTTTCGTCATCTACATAATATCTGTCAAGAAGAGTTCCTGCTTCGATATCATGATAAGCCTCTGCAATCTCTGTGAAGGCATTAAAATTTTTAAGAAGGTACTCGATCTGGTCTGCTTTTCTTCGGCCTTTTTCGTTTCTGAACTTGGTGTACAGATTTTTTGCTTTTTCAAACAATCCCTGCGCAACCATCCTGTTCAGGTCATACTCTCTGTCCTCAGGGTCTCCGCAGTTTCTCAGAACATGATCTTTAGCAAGATATTCAAAATATTGGGCTTGTCTTTTTTTTGACCAGTTTCTTTCATGGGTTCTTGAATTTCGGTGGATTATTCTGCTAAGCTGACCATCGCTGTCTTCGATTATCAGTTTTTTGACTAAGATGAACATCCTATCTTCAAGCACATAATGGCATTCTTCAAATGCAGCTGCCAATGTTTCGTCTAGTTGTTCCATTTATTATCCTTCTGCCTATTTCTTGTTTTAATGATTAAATATTATAATTAAAATTATTCCTGTGGCTATTAATCATTATCAAATTACAAATAACCCCTGTTATCGAGGATGGCTGTTTAAATCCATTTATATTTATTTATATACGGGAGAATATAGGTTGAAGCGGATGTAAGTGCGTTTCAATTGTCTTTAAAATCCTTCTTGCAAAGAGGAGGCAAGTTTTTTAAAGTTTGATGCATTTGTTTCTATAAAAGATAAGCAATGCGATTAAGATGAGAAATCCGCTGCAATGGTTGGGGCAATATTTTAGGAGAGGGACAGATAGTTCGACTGATATCCTTAAACTAAAAATAAAAGCCGAAAGTTCATTAGATTTAAGGGATTTGGAACAATTGTTGTCTGGTCAGTCAAACTCTGATAGAGTTATCAAAATAGAAGAATTCAGTTGGGGATATAGCACAAAAAGCGGCTTTTATGTCAATATGGCTACAAAAGGCAGGCGGCCAGGTTCTGGATTAAAAGAGCTTTTGTTGACTGATTTTAAATTTTTTAATTCTGTGTGTGAAGAGTATCTTGGCATTACCAGAGATGTAAGTTATTTGGAGCTTCCTATTCAAAAAGAGTTAGAAGTGATTTATAGAGACCCAGAATATAGTTCATGCCGCTTTGCAGAAGTAGCGATTAAAAATTTTTATGAAGATCTGCTCAATGAATATAATGTTACGTTCAGCCTTAGCCAAAGCAGTAGACGCAATGATTATTTCTTTGAGATAGTTAATAGAATGATTGATGATAAACAAGTAACATACACAAAAAATGCCCGATCTTCATTGAACAAGTTCTTAGAAGTGGTAAGAAGGACGCCCGTTGCCGAGTCTGTTTCAGAAGTCAAATAAAATAATCAGCCAGCTTCATGTGGATGTATAGCATGACTTCCTCGAAATTTTCCAATGAGACGGAAGAGAATTTTTCGTTTATATTTCCGCCTGCTGCGTATGGATGGCCGCCGCCGTTAAAGAGCTTTTTTGCCATGTCAGACAAATCAACTTCGCATCCTTCTCTTCTTCTTAGGCTTATCTTTCCGTCTTTGTAAACTACTACTGCAACATCAACATCTATTTTTTCAAGAAGAGCGTGACCTGCATCAGCAGTTGACAATGATGAAGGGGATTTGCTTATTGCAATTCTGCACCTGACATAATCCTTTACCTTTGCGCGTTCGATAAGGACGTTTATTGCCCTTTCCTTTTTCTCAAGATATGCAGTTCTAAGCTCTTCGAATTTTTCAGACCAAGTAACGCCTCTTGAAAGGGTCTCTATAAGTTCTCGTCTGTCAAATCCTGACGCTATAAGGTCTGCCAGTTTCTCTGAATTAGGCTCTTTTCTAATCCAGAATTCCATATCATGAGCAATTGCCGCAAGCCTTTCTGAAATCTTATCATTCTTCATGAATTTTTCGAAAACTAACTCTGCAGAACATTTTCTCTGCTCAAATGCAAGAGACTGTTTAAGCATACCTGAAAGCTCGACATTGAAAAAATATTTTTCCAAAGTTTTTCTGGATTCCTCAGAATAAGGATGATGCGAGTTCCAATAGACGAGCTTATTTGCTTTTTTCAGTTTAAGCAGTTTGTCTTCCAGATATGAGACATTGTCAGGCGAGATATCCAAAATGAAAAGAAAATAGTTTTCAAGTTTCGCAAGCTCAGCAAAATCATTGTTTATTGTAGGATAAGTCATAAAGAAAATCCTGAAATTATGATTCTTCAATCTAAGATGTCGGACAACAATAGAAGCTGCGCAGATGCCGTCCAGATTGTTGAAACAGCATATGGCATATTTTTGCTCTGCCATAACAGAGAATAATGAAGCAGGCTTTATTAAGTTTTAGGAGAAAAAAAGCCAGTTCGGTTTTTTGCTGATAGCTATTGCGGCGATTGGGCTTTTTGGTTTATGGCGAAGAGAAGCGCAATGAATCTAAATCAGTTAATGAGATAAGCTCAACTTGAAAATTGAAGGTCAGGACAGTTTTGTTGCCACCAAACTCTGCATTGATTAAAGCAATAGACTTGTTTTTCTTTAGCTATTACTGGCTGGCAGTCTATATTTTTGGTTCTTGGGCAAGCGCATTTTTCAGATAAATTAATTTCATTGTCTTTTTCAGATATGAACAATTCCGCCTGATTCATAAAAATATCTCTCAGATATATGTTCACGTCATAAAGAGTTGTTGAACTGCCAAAAGTAAGGGTGACATTTTTGTCTTTTATTCTTAAAGTAGCATCTAATCCATCAGCGCTAATGCCAATAAAAGATATTTTCTCTCCATTTAGACTCTGGGAAATTATTGATGATTCATTTAAATCCACTATCACAACATCTACGTTGTTTAATTTAACAGTGCAGTCTTTTGTTGTAGTTTTATTATGGGATGAAAAGATTTCCATACTAGTAAACTCTGGAGAGCTGTTTCTTAGTATTTTATCAAAACGTATGTTAGTCCCTTCTATATTGATTGTCTTACCTTCTTCAAGAGCCATTTGAATATCATTAACTTTTATGAGGCTTTTGTTTAGACTATCCAGATATCCAAGATATTCAATTGGGTATTGAACTCCCAGATAGGGAACAGTGATATTTCCCTTGCCTATTATACTATCTGTTCCATTTATCTCTTCGGTCTTTTCCTTCCAGCAATCATTAAATTTTGCTTGATTGGCGGGTTCGGTTGTATTTGAATTAGAACTGTAAACAGAGCTGATGAAAAGCTCAGCTGCACCTTGCCTTGACGGAACTGTATACGCAAAAATTTGTTTTACATATACCTTTATTGCGCCAAATGTTGCTGTTTCGTTAACAATCATTTGTTTTGTTTCGCTGTTCACAGAGATTATGATTGAGTTATTGTTTAGGTCTACGCTGATTAAATTAATTACTGCCTGTGTTCCTTCTACATCAACTGTTGATGCGTCTCCTGCAGTCAGTATTTTCTGAATGTTCCTGTCAATGCTTGTTTCATTACCTAACTCACAGCGATTATTAACGCACTTCGGAGCTAGAAAACAAGATGCTTGTGGCGCGTATAGTGCTACACAAACACCAATACGAGGGAATTCATAATGCCAAAACTCTTCATAATTTTTGTTAATTGCTACGGCTCCTCCTACAGACCCACATCCACAACCCTCTTCGACTTTTATGCAATCTTCATCTACAGAGCACATTTTTGCTTCTTCAACAGTTGTGTTGAGAAATTTTAAATCAAGTTCTTCAGTTTCATTTATGACAACACATCCTTCTGGACCAGCATACACTTTGACTACATTAGGTTCAGAAAGGAATGTATCAAACATTTCCACCAAATACACTTTAGTAAACGTGAGCGTAGTTGTTTCTCCAAAAGCCATATTATCTTTGTACCATCCACTTACTTCAACATTCACTGTATTATCCTTGTTGACTTTCTTAATACGAACATAAAGTCTTCGTCCACCAACATCAATTATTTTTGCATGACCTACTCCTATCATCATTTGCGTACAATAAGTTTTATTGATACTTACTTCATTAATAATTTCTTTTGTTTCATTGGTCTCAATGCTGTTTTGTGGTATTGTCGTTTCGTTAATTATCGAAACAATTTCCGGTCCATTCATCACTGATTTATTTTCTAAAATTTTAGCGGTATCATTGCATCCGCTAATAACAAAAACAGAAATAACGGCAAAAATCAACAGCATATAGCTTGTTCTCATCCAGGTTAAAATCTCCTTCAGATATAAAAAACTACCTCTCATAAGGTCTCGTTTAGTGCTGTCTGAAATCGTATTTTTCCGGAAGGATTACGGATGACTCGGAAAACTTCTGTGATTCCACTCGCCACCCGCCACTCGCCAACCACCTTGTTAAGATATATAAATAAGAAGGTATTATCGAGAGGTAAGATGGATAAATCACTTGCTTTATTTCAGGAGAATGAAATCAGGAGGACTTGGTATGATGAAGAGTGGTGGTTTGTTATAGAAGATATAGTTTCAGCGCTTACAGATTCTAGAGATCCTAAACAATATATACAAAAAATGAAGCAAAGAGACCCTGCGCTTGAGCAAGGGTGGGTACAAATTGTACATACCCTTCCGATAGCAACAGCAGGAGGGCAACAAAGCATGAATTGTTTGAATACAGAGGGTGCATTTAGGGTTATACAGTCTATTCCTTCTCCTAAAGCCGAGCCTTTTAAACTTTGGCTTGCAAAAGTAGGTTATGAGAGAGTTCAAGAAATACAAGACCCTGAACTTGCCCAGAAACGCATGAAGGAGATTTATAAAGCAAAAGGCTATTCTGATGATTGGATTGAAAAAAGAGTCAGGGGAATTGCCATAAGAGACGAGCTGACAGGTGAGTGGAGTAAAAGAGGTGTCAAGGAAGGTAAAGAATATTCAATACTTACAGCAGAAACGCTCAAAAACGGAGTTTTTGGCGTGCCAGAAATTCAAGGAATTTCTTAGCATTTCAAAAGCTGCTTTCGGAATGACTCCTGGTGAATATAAAGAATTCAAGGGATTGAAAAAAGAAAACTTGCGTGACCACATGAATGATTTGGAGCTGATATTTAACATGCTTGGCGAGGCTTCCACAACAAAAATTGCAAGAGGCAAAAATGCGCAGGGATTTGTTGAAAATAAAGATGCTGCAGGAAAAGGCGGAAAAATAGCAGGAGATGCAAGAAAAAATCTCGAAATAGAATCAGGAGAGCACGTAGTTGTTTCTGAAAATTATCTTGATGAACCAGAATCGCAGAAAAGAAAGCGGATAATAAATAAGAAAGACTGACAATTTCTGAATTACATTCACCTATATGTGCATAGCATCTTAAAAATTCTCGACGTGTTTTAGGAAGGAGCTGCGTCCCCATAAGGGCCCCCGCGACGCTCATCACTATTCTTAACTCATAGAATTTTTACCTTATGATGCTATGCACCTGCTTTGTTTAGAAAAATTTATAAAAAACATGCTGAAACACAGATATAGCGAATAATTAAAGGGAATAATTAAGAACTACAACCAAGAACTACACAAATACTGGGTGGTATATATGAAAATAAGCGAACTTAAAGCAAAACAAGGAAAAGTTGATATTGTTGTCGAGATAAAAGATCTTGCTGAATCAAGAGAGTTCACAAAGTTCGGCAAAAGCGGAAAAGTCGCCAATGCAACAGCAAAAGATGATTCTGGCGAGATTAAATTAAGCTTATGGAATGAACAGGTTGACATGGTAAAACCAGGAACAAAAGTTCATATCAAAAATGGTTATGTCAGCGAATGGCAGGGAGAATTGCAATTAACCACAGGAAGATTTGGAACCTTTGAAATAGTTGAAGGCGGCGTTGATGTCAAAGCAAAGAAGGAAGATAAGAAGAAAAAAATAGAGAAGGACTATGAAGAAGATGAATGGGAAGAGATTAGCGACGAAGACATTGAAAAAGACGCAAAAAGCAAGAAGATTATAGACGAAGAAGTCTCTGACGAATAAGCTTTTTTTAGTTATTTTATTTTTAATTTCTATTATTTGTTTTTTAATTTTTATCGCTGTATTTCAAGAATTAGCAAGCCACGCTGCTTCTTCATCGTCAAATTCAAAGAAGGCTTGCAGGCCTGTTTTTACTTCATTGTTCTTGCTCTTGAACATGAACTGAACATAAGGAACTGTTTCTTTTAATGCTCTCTTTATAGAGCAGTGGTTTTTCTCTGCTATTTTTTCTGCAATGCTTTTTCTCTTCTGATACTTCATATTTGCCTGCCAGATTTTAAGGATTCTTCTTGTCGGGGTGTATGAGACAAATTCCTTGTACTTCTCATCTTTTGAAACAGAAATTCCTGCAGTTATCAATGAGTTCACATAAACTAAAAATCTCCAGTATTGCCATCTTCTTATCCTGCCGCGAAAAACATCTGCTT
>JAUYGA010000239.1 GCA_030690755.1 Nanobdellota archaeon | reverse complement strand
TCGACTGTTTTGAGAGAATTGGTATTGAGCTCCGAGATGAAATTGATGTCTGCTTTAAACGCTTTAATAAAAAATAATATGATTAAAAATGGAAAAGAAATAGAAGATATTAATTATGATTTAAAATACATCGGGAGTTTAATCACAGAAGGTTTTACGAGTGGATATTATCCATGTTGGAGATTATATTTAAATGATGTTCACTATGATGATTTGAGTGAGACAACATTAAAACATATTTCTAAATCTGTCGCTGATGGTTATATTCAGGGTGAAGTAATTGAAAATTATCTGACTCGTATTTATGTAGGGTGGTGGCGATTACAAACATAAAGGATCAAAATCAAAAAATCCCCTAAGTGGGGATTTTTTTAGTTTCATTCTTTTCGCGCGAAAAGAATTTATGCAACAGTGTCTTTCAAACCTTTCGCAGGTCGGAATTTTGGAACTTTCTTTGCAGCTACTTTGACTTGCTCTCCAGTCTTTGGATTGCGAGCCATACGAGCAGCTCTTTGCTTTACGGAAAAGATTCCGAAGCCAGCGATTGAAACTTCACCACCTTTTTTCATAGTGGAGATGATAGCTTCAAAGACTCCATCTACTACTTCCTCAGCTTGTACTTTTGTACCACCGAGCTTTACTTGTACCATTTCAGCTAATGCTTGTTTATTCATATTAAATTAGGTTTTAATTACTGTTATTAAATATTTCGACCTTAATTCCTTGCCTATACATTATATATCAAGGGTTTTTTAACGCAATAGTAGTAATATTAAGCCAAACTTTTTCAAATTATCTCAAACATCTCACGGTAGAGCTCTACAATACTTTTGTTTTCTATAACGACAGTTATAATTATAAATTAAATTTCAAAAATTCTTCAAAATTTTCCTTGTTCACAAGCATGCCAGTTGAGTTTTTGTAGGATTCGCTAAAGATTTTGATTGAGTTTTTATTTTCTTTTTTATTAATTCCCCATTTATATTCAAAATAAGTAAAATGATCCGCGTATTCTTCTATATGGTCAATTTCATTACCATTATCTGTCCTCCAAAAATAATTTAATTTATTTTTTCCATTGAAAGAAACTTCCTTCATTCGCTCTAGAATACAGAAATTTTCCCATAAAGCTCCAATATCAAGCCTATTTTCTGGTGGACCATAGCTCTGGATTATTGCATTACGAATTCCGATATCATAAAAATAAATTTTTGTTTTTCTAGACCCCACCTCATTGCGTCTATTCCTCTCTAGCCCTGGTAATCGAAAAATAACAAAAGTTTTTTCTAGAAGTTCAATATAGCGCACTATTGTGGCTCTATTTGTCAACAATTCTTTCGCAATTTCATTGTATGAAACTTCATTTCCCATTTGGCGAGCTAGGAGTTTTAATATCTTTGTTATAAGTTCTGGTTTTCTGATATTTTCGTGCACAAAAATATCTTTATACAGATAACTATTTGCTATAGTTTCCAATATCCCTATGGCTTTGCTGTCATTTTCTGCCAGAAGCACATCTGGATACCCGCCAAAGCGTAAAAACTTTTCAAATGCCAAGTTTTTGTTACGATTTGACTGAAGAATATCTCGTGTCTCACTCCATGAAAAAGGCAAAAGAGTTATTTCTTTTGCTCTACCGGTAAGAGGTTCTATGACACGATTGGCAAGCTCGAAAGACGATGATCCTGTGGCAATTATTTTTATTTTTGGATAGGCATCATAGAACACCTTAAGAATCAAACCAATGTCGGGTATAGTCTGTGCTTCGTCTAAAACAAACATACTCCCTTCACCTAAAAATGCCTTAATCTTTTCAGGATCTTTGCTTGCAAACACCTCACCGACATTTCCTCTGTCACATGCAATAAAACCGTCGTTGTTACCAGAAATTTCTTTGAGTATATGTTTTGCAAGTGTGGTTTTACCAACTTGTCTTGGGCCATAAAGGATTACAATTTTTCCATAAGAAAGCCACTCCTTAATCTGACTAACAATTTTTCTGTCAATATAATTATTCATACTATTAATGATAGTTTAATATCACTAATTTGTCAAATATAGATATCAAGGCAAACTTTTCCAAATTATCTCAAACTGAATGATCCGCACCTACCCTTGCTTTTAATTTGTACATTTTGTACAATATGAGTATGAATACAAAAACATATTCGACGACTGAAGTTCGTGAAAAGATAAGTGATTTGGTGAATATTGTCACTACTAGTCGTAGGTCTATTGTCATTGGCCGTCGCAATATACCAGAAGTCGTGCTTATCCCTTTTCCATCACTTTATAACGGTAAGCTTTCAGAAATCACAAATATAAATACTTACTCAAAAAGCTTTGATTTTTTGGCAAATGAGCCAGAAATTTATTCATTAGAAGATATAAAGCATACTTATGTATAAAGTCGGAGATATAATTTTGACACCTTTTCCATTTACCGATCTATCTGGTAATAAAGTTCGTCCAGCACTTATTCTTGGGGTACAAGATGTTGGAGATGATGTCACGGTTTGTTTTATTTCTTCTGTTATACACGATAAGTTGCATAAATTTGATGTTTTGGTTGACCCAAAAGATAAGGATTTTAATAAAACAGGGTTGAAATTAAAATCAGTTATCAAAATAGTTAAAATTGCTACTTTAGATAAAATAGTAGTCTTGGGAAAGATGGGTATGCTAGACCTAAAAAATCTAAATAAAGTAAAAGAAATATTAAAAATTTAT
>JAUYGA010000214.1 GCA_030690755.1 Nanobdellota archaeon | reverse complement strand
AACTTCATTGTCAGTTGACTCAATACCTAACTTTATGCCAACACATCCTGCTTCTTTCATCTTGTCAAGAAGTTCTGGCTTGATATTAACATGACCCATGCAAGTGAAAGGAATTTTCAAGTTTCTGTCTTTTTTTCCAGATTCTATTTTAGCATTCATTAGTGCTGAAAGCCAATTTTGTGTTGCATCAATGTTATCGTCATCAAAATAGATCTCTTTTGGTTTGTACGTTTCAACAATCTGTTTTATTTCGGCCATTACATCATCAATGTTTCTTGTTCTGTGTTTTCTTCCTCCAGACATTTGGTATATGTTACAGTAGCTGCATCTGAATGGACAGCCTCTCGATGCCATCAATTGAACATTCGGAAAATCTCTGCAGAAAACTTCATTATATAGATTCATTTTAAAGAGGTGCCTGGCAGGCCAAGGTATTTCATTCATTTCTTTTGATTCTTTGAGTTTGACTATTGGTCCTTTTTCTTTTCCATCGATAACATGGAGTGTAAGATGTTCATATTCTCCTGATATGATAAAATCAACAAAACTTCCTGTTTCTTTTAGCACTTGTTCTGGGAGAGCAGTTGCATGTGGGCCAGCAAGAATTAATTTGATATTTGGAAAGTTATCTTTCAATTCCTTCATGTATATTTTATCATTGTTATAAGAGGGAGTGTGTGTTTCTGCAAGAATGAAATCAGGATTAAATTCTTCAATTCTTCTGAAGAAATCTTCATCACTTAGTTTTTCAGCAAGCGCATCAACCACTATAACTTCATGTCCTTTTTGTTCTAGAAGCGCAGCAGTGCATCCTATGTAAAATGGAAAAGGTCTGAAACTAATTACAGGGCTCTTGTTGCTTGTGTGAGCCCATCGCATGCCTGCGCGTCCTGCATAAACTTTGCCTCTCCAAGGTAAATCAACTAATAATATTTTTGACATTTTGAACTTTTTTTCTTTCTTTTAAGGTATCTGAAATGTTTATTAAATTCCACCACCAAGCATTGATTCTTTCTAATCTATGTTTCATCAAGATGGTCTGGCCAAGGGATATTAAAAAATAAGCCGTTATATAAAAAGGCATTGATACTAGAGTACAATTCTTAATTATACTTCTTATTCTATTTTTTGTTCCGTGAAATATCACTTTTTTACTCATCGTTTTGACAGTTTGGTTAACATAGTGGTATGCTAGTGCTTTAGGATTATAGATTACTTTGTAACCTGCAATTCTTGCTCTCCATCCAAGATCGGTGTCTTCATGGCCATAGAAATAAGTTTTATCAAATGCGCCAATTTTTTCAATCATTTCTCTCCTCATTAACATTGCAGCACTGCAGGCATAATCAACCTCTTTTAAATTATCAAACTTTTTAGAATTTTTCTCTCCTGCATTTAAATCATACCCTATTCCTGGAAATTTTATATGTCCCCCTGCAGAATTTATAATACGTGGATTTTTCATGAAAAGAAGTTTTGAAGCGAGAATGCCAATTTTTTTGTCTTTATTTTTTTCTAAGCAATTTATTTGTTCCATTAACCAATTCTTATCTAAAACAGTATCGCTGTCCAATGTTGCAATATATTTTGAATTGCCAGTGTTTATTCCAATATTCCTGTTTAATGAAGGTCCAGAATTAGTTCCTCTCTTAATCAATTTAACCCATCTAAACTTCTTTATTTTTTCACAAGTTCTATCTGTTGAATTATCATCAATAACAAAGCACTTAATTTTTTTAAAACTTTGATTTTTCACATTTTCAAGACATCTACTTATCATGTCTTCATTATTAAAAGCAGTAATTATTATGTCAACTTCAGTTTTCTGTTTTAGTTTAGACTTCATAAGAGGGTATTTAAATTATTTATTTAATAATTTGTTCATTTTTATATCGTTGTCAACCATCATATCAACAAGTTGTTTGAAGTTAACTTCTGGTTTCCAGCCTAAATTTTTACGTGCTTTTGAAGCATCTCCCAATAAGAGATCAACTTCAGCAGGCCTCATAAATCTTGGGTCTTGCTTGACATAATTGCTCCAGTCTTCGATGTCGATTCTTTTGAATGCTATATCAAGAAAATCTCTGATTGAATGGGTTTCTCCAGTAGCGATAACATAATCTTCTGGTTTTTCTTGTTGTAACATCAGCCACATTGCTCGAACATAATCGCCTGCAAAACCCCAGTCCCGTTTTGAATCAAGGTTTCCTAATGAAATTTCTTTTTGTAATCCAAGATGTATTCTTGCAATAGCATTGCTTATCTTTCTCGTCACAAATTCGATGCCTCTTCTTGGTGATTCATGGTTGAAAAGTATTCCGTTGCATCCGAAGATTCCATAACTTTCTCTGTAGTTTTGTGTTATGTAATGACCATACACTTTTGCAACCCCATAAGGGCTTCTTGGGTGGAAAGGTGTTGTTTCTTTTTGGGGGATTTCATGCACTTTGCCGAACATCTCGGAAGAGCTTGCTTGGTAGAACCTTATTTTATCATTAACTGTTTTTATACCTTCAAGCATTCTTATTACTCCTAGTCCAGTCACTTCTCCAGTTAATATTGGTTGTTGCCAGGAGGTTTTGACAAATGATTGTGCCGCAAGATTATAGATTTCATCAGGATCTGCTTGTTTGATTGCGTTTATTATTGAATTTTGATCTATTAGATCGCCGTCAATTAGTTCTATCTTGTTTAGTAAATGTTGTATTCGTTCATTAGATTCAGTACTTGTTCTTCTAACTAATCCATAAACTTTGTATTTCTTTTCAATGAGCAGTTCTGCTAAATAAGAGCCATCCTGACCTGTTATTCCAGTTATTAGTGCGGATTTATTTTTCCCCATATGAATCACCTCAGTTTATGTTATGTTGATTTTTTATTGTTTTCTTATAGTATTTAAAAGTCTTTTGAAGGCCAGTTTCTATGCTCGTTTTTGGTTTCCATTTCAAAACTTTTTTAATTTTGCTTATATCGCAGATAATATTGATTGAATCGTTGTTTTGTTTTAAGTCAGTTATCTCAGCGCCGCTGTAGTTTTTAATTAATTTAGTTATTTTTTTTACGTTTACACCTTTCCCAGTTCCAAGGTTCATTATGCCTGAAAAATCACTTTCCAAAGAGAGGGCAATTGCTTCAGCAGCATCTTCTGCATAAATCCAATCCCTTACAGGAACTCCTGTTTTTATCTCCATCTTTTTATAAAGTATGGCTGAGCGCATTAGCTGGGGCACTAGATTTGCATTGCCTTGCCATAACTGGTATGGTCCATAGATGTTTGACAGTCTGAAAACGACTATCGGAAGCCCTTTGTTAATGTATCTTTTGCATAACTCTTCATCTATCCCTTTTGTTTTGGCATATGCATTCTTTTCAATGTCAAGTTTTCCATCCTCTTTTATTGGAATTGCATTATCTTTTGAGTAAACCAGTACTGTTGACATAAACACTATTTTTTTTAACCTTTTTTTAACAATGTTTTCATGAAGTTTCTGGAAAAATTTTTCGGTCATTTCAACATTTACTTCAAAAGCCTTTTTCTTGTTCTCACACATTTTAGGGTTGCTCAGAGCAGCTAAATGAATTACATAATCGAAATCATCTTTAAGAAACCAGAAATCAGATTTTGTTAGGTCTTCATCTATGTTTTTTGTATTTTTTATCTTGATCTGAGGCTCTCCTATGCCTACATTTGTTATCTTTGCGCCTTTTTTTGATAAGTAAATGCTTAAGTTAGTTCCTATAAAACCAGAACCACCTGTTATCAGTATCTTTTTATTTTTTAACATTTTATAATCTCTTGCCTAAAATTTCTTTAAAGGTCTTTATCACATAGTCAAGTTCGTTTCTTTCGAGATATTGATGACATCCTATGTAAAAGGCATTTTGTCCGACATAGTCTGCATTCGGTAATTTATTTTCATATTCTTTCTTTAGATAAGAATATGCTTTCTGTTGAGTCGGTATGCAGCCGAATAATGGCCGTGTTTCAACATTTTTCTTTTCAAGTTCTGTCCTTAAATTTTTTCTTGAAATTGTGTTTGGTTTATTAATCAGCAGAGGATAAGCGAGGTAACTTATTTTGTTAGAATAAAAAGGCAATTGCAGGATATCAGAAAATTCCTCGAGTCCTTCATTCAGGTATTTTACATTTTCCTGCCGTTTTTTTATTATCCAGCCGGCCTTTTTTAGTTGTGTTAATCCAAGCGCTGCCTGGAATTCCATTGTTTTGAAATTATAACCTATCAAATCATGTGAAAATCGCGGATCGAAATCCTCCACGTTTTTCGGATTTTCTTTTTCATGTTTTTTCAGTTTTACGCATTGTCCGGTTGCTCTGACACAAATTTTGCAGTCACACATTCTGCCGTTTGTTTTTATTTTTCTGACAAGTCTGTTTATTTCATCGTCATCAGTGGTTATAGCGCCCATCTCTCCTGCTTGTATGTTGTGTGCAATATAAAATGAAAAATCTGAAAGCAGCGATAATGCGCCTGTTTTTTTGCCTTCATAGATAGTACCATGGGCTTGGGCAGAATCTTCAAAAGTCACTAAGCCATGCTGTTTTGCTATTTTGTTTATTTTATTCATATCGCAGGGATAGCCCATTAGATGAACTGGCAGAATAACAGAGCAGTCAGAATTATTGTTTTTTTCAAGATACTCTTTTATGTTTTCAGGGGTTATATTGAAAGTTTTTCTGTCTATGTCGACATAGACTGGTTTGAAATTAGTAAGGACTATAGCATTGCTTGTGGCAATGTAAGTTATCGGCGAAGTGATTATGTTTGTTCCTTCTTTTATTTTGTATTTGTTGTGATATTTAAGTGCGCTAAGACCGCACATTATTGCTGCAGTACCAGAGCTAGTCAATATGCTGTGTTTTGTGCCTATAAATTTAGCCCATTCTTCTTCAAATTCTCTTACTTTAGGGCCTTCTGATAATCTTCCTGAATCAAGGACTTTGATTATTGCGTCCCTTTCTTCTTTTCCAAGTTTGAAGTCTCCTACTTGTATTTTGTTAACAATCATATATTCGCCTTTTAAAATATTTTTTATTTTAATTTAAAAAGTCTATACTTTATTACAAAACTAATCAATTTTAAAAAAAATTTTGGTGCTTCTTTTGTTAAATTTAATTTTGATTTACCAAACTTTCTTTCTTTAAATGTGACTGGAATTTCATTAACTTTAAAACCCTTATTCTTGCTTTTGATTATCATTTCAAGCAATAGTGCATTGGTTTTTTCATGAGTTTTTATACTTTGCCAAGTTTTTTTTCTTATGCACCTAAAATTTGCAGAAAAATCATGTATGTTTAATCCTGAAATAATTCTCACAAGAACATTTCCAAATTTACTAACAAACCCTTTTATTTTGGTGGATGCTTGCTTTTTTTCATATATTCCTCCCAGGTGGTGCCTGTTTCCGACAATAAGATCAATGCCTGAGTTCATTCCATCAACAAATCGAACTATCTCTTCGGGATTAAAAGATAAATCAGAATCCATTGAAAGAATATAATCATTTGTAGCATTGTTATATCCTTCTCTTAAAGCTGCGCCAATGCCTTCTTTTTTCATTCTTGAAATTACTTTAATGTTCTTGTATTTTTTATTAAAATTTTTGGCAATATCGGCAGTGCCATCTGGAGAATTATCATCTACAACAATTATTTCACCACAATAATTTTCTCTTTTTATTATTTTTTCAATATGAGGAATCAATATTTCTAAATTTTCCTTTTCATTATATGTTGGTAAAACTATTGAAATTTTAACCTTCAAAATCTCAACCCCCAAATATCAAAAATCTTATTTGTATGTCTTATAGTGAAAAGTATAAGTAAAATAAAAAATGCTGCATAAATAGCTTTGAGGTATCTTATGTATTTTTTGTCTAGCAGGGCAATATATATGAAGCAGGGGAATAGTACTAAAAAATGCTTTGTGGTAGCTTGAATTGTGCCTGATAGCATATTGAGTACTAAACTCAAAAATATGTAAATAGAATACTCATTTTTATGTTTTTTGTAAAAATACCAGCCAATAAGTAACATTGCTATTATAGCAGTTAAATTTAATGTATAATAACCAATATTTGGAAAATCTAAATCCATTATATATTTTAGATAATCTGTTGAAGCGTTGAGCAATGTCAAAAGGGGATTAGCAAAATGTTTGCCATACATTGCATGTGAACTAATAAAGAATAGAGGGTTGCCAAATTTAAACCATAAAAAAATTAAATAAACAGATAAACCAACAGGGATAAGCATGAGATGAAGTATAGAATAATTTATTTTTTTAATTTTAAATTTTCTATCTTTTAAATAAATATAAATGAATGGAATGAAAAGTATTATTCCAAATGTTCTAGTCAATGAAGCAAAAAATCCAAAAAATCCTACCAGGAACCAGTTTCTTTTTGAAGCAAAATAAAATGCTGCCACTGTTAAAAAAAAGAACAGAGATTCAGCATACATCACTGAGAAAAAATAAGAGGTTGGGAATAATAATATGTAGAATGAAGTTTTGAATGCAACATCTTTTTCAAACTCATATTTGATAAGTTGGTAAAGAAAAGTAATTCCTAATATCAAAAAAATATTTGATAAGATTATTCCTGCCAATACGTATGCCAGAATACTTCCGCCTAACAGTAGACCGAGATAGTGTGTTAGAAGAGGATATAATGGGAACCAAGCAGTGTTGCCACTTCCATTAAATGTGTTATTGTATCCGTTCATAGCAATATCCAAATATGCTCTACCATCATATTGGACTAAACCATTCAGGAATTTATTATCTACTACATAGTCGGATTCTGAGTTAGGAAAATAATAAGTCCCAATAGCAGATGCACCAAAAATAATTATTCTACTTACTACCAACAGCAATATCACTTTTTGAAATGTTTTATCGTTAATTAAGTTCATTAGCCAGTTATTCTTGTTTTTATTTGTCATTTTTTTATTTTTCTTTTGATTTCATTAAAAACCACATACTCTTCGATAGAATTCATACATTTTTTAACACTGCATTTAGGAAATTTCCCATTTTTATAACAAGGAGCACATTTTATTTTTGCCCATAAGTACTTATGTTTTTTGCCTAGAGGTGCTAATTTTATAGGATTTGTTGGTCCAAATATTGAAATTGTATTAGTATCAACGGCTGCTGCTATGTGCATTGGTCCTGAGTCATTGCTGATGAAAACTTTACATTTTTTTATCATTGCAGCACTCTGAAGAATTGTGTTCTTGCCAACAGTGTTAAAAATTTGATTTTGATTGGTTGAGCCTATTTTTATTTCATTCATTATATCTCTTATAATGTTCTCGTCAGATTTTCCACCAAAAAAGATAATATTTGCTTTTGTTTTTTTGAGAATCATATTGCACAATTCCGAATATCTCTTTTTAGGCCAGCGTTTTAGAGGAACTGTTTGTCCAGGATTACTAGCTCCGCCGGGTGCAATTCCTATTATTGCTCCCATTATTCTATTCTTTTTTATAAAATTGTTTGCATAAGCAATATCTTTTTTAGAAGGGAATAATTCCATTTTAGTATTGTTAATTTCTTTTTTTAATCCTATTGCTTTTGCTAAGTCCATATAATATTGAGAATC
>JAUYGA010000229.1 GCA_030690755.1 Nanobdellota archaeon | reverse complement strand
ATAATCCATTTTCTTTTTTTTTCATTAGTTTTTCCATAAAAACACCCCAAAACACAGAAATATGCTTGATTATTTAAAGTGTAAACTAATTATGAACTTGAACAAAAACTCGATACAACCACAAACTTTATAAATACATATATAGTTACAAAAAAAGTATAGCTGGGTATAGGGGGTATATTTAGTCTCAGTTTACTTGATTTTTAAGGTCTCTATTAAAATCTTATAATCAACCAAAATGCAAACAGAATAGTCATAAGAACGCTAATTAAGGGCTTATAAAGAGCCAGAGGGGACATCATGGAATACAGGAAACTGATAGAATTCGGAAAAAACTCATACATCATATCGCTTCCAAAGAACTGGATAGTTAAGAATAAGCTGAAGAAAGGCGATTTGATTTACATAGATGAAAAGACAGACGAAATCTGGCTGCATGCAAAACATAAGCAGGATGAAAACAAGAACAAGGAAGTTTTTATTAATGTCGATGGAAAAAATATGCCCCAGATAGAACGCGAGATAACAACCGCTTACATAAACAATCACAATTCCTTCATCATAAGCGGCAAGGAACTAGAAAATAATGCAAAAGAGATAAGGTCAATTATCCAGAACCTGATGGCCTTGGAAATCATGGACCAAACTGCAACGAAAATGGTTGCTAAAGATTTCATGGATATGGAGACTGTTTCTATCATTGAGCTTATAAGAAAAATGGATATGATTACCAGAGAAATGATGAGCGACTCAAAGAAAACGCTTATCGAGAACAAATACGAAAACATATATCTGAGAGATGAAGATGTCAATAGGTTGTCATACCTTGTTTTAAGGGTCGCTTTGCATGCACTTGACAATCCTCAATTCGCCAAAAAATCGGGCCATAAACCTGCTTATCTGGTAAGTCTCTTGAGGATTGCGTATGACATAGAAAGCATAGCAGATGAGACTAAAAGAGTTTCAAAATATCTCCGTGAATTCAAACCAGCAGATAAAAGCTTGAAGGATGTAATTGATCTATTCGAGATGGCTGAAAATCTATATCTTTCTTCAATCAAGTCTTTCTTTAGCAAAGATGCTGAAACAGCCATCAAATTGTCAGGGATAAAAAAAGAAATCATAAGCCGTGCAACAGAAGTCGAATATAAACACAGCAAAAATGTGAATGCGATTATCGCTATTGAGAAGATAAAGAACATGGCCCATATTTCCAATGAGATAAGCCGCGCAGTAGCTAATTTGAGCTTTGAAAAGCCTGAAGGGGATATGAATCTAAGATGAAATATGATATAACCGATAAGGACGCATTTCTGTCTGATTTTTTAGAGTCTTGCGGGAATAACATCAGCCGGGAAAAGCTGGGAGAGTTATACAAGAAACCTGTTGCTGAGTTAGAGATAAGACCGCTTGGCTTGAGAGATGACAACAATGTAGGATATTTTGAAGTGGTCCTGAATCGCGGTCAAAATGACGCAAAAACCAAGATGGATAAGAGGTTTTGGAAAGTATGCTTCGATTGGGGCGCTGCACCGAACAGGTCAGGGTACATATTCAGAAATCCGTTTACTGAAAAGAATGAACATCAATATCTGCAGTATTTATCGGCTAATGAAGGTTTTGTTCCTAGTTTTGACTGGCCGTACTCTTTCCCAAACATCAAAACCGGAAAGACAATCAGGATACTTTCTATGGAAAAAAAAGATGCTGATTTATTGGATTTCATAACACCCTACTGCAATAAATTATCCGAATTAAGAAAACAGGCGGGAAAAGACAGGTGCTCTGGTTCATCATACGATTCAGAGATCAAGCATCTTGAAAAAAAGATCATGAAAATATTCAAGATTGCAATCAATGTCAATGCGTATAATGACATTCTTATAAGCTTAGCAGACCCTGATAAAAATGAGAATATGCTGAAGAGAATCAGTCGTCTTGACATTTCTAATTACAGGTTCGAATTAGAGAACTTTGTTAATGCGATTTCAGGAACAATGTTCTCAGATTCATTTGTGACCGGACTTAGATGGTATGACGATATAGGCGCGAAAATGTTTTCTTGCTTAACAAAAAGCGTTGCAGAACCGCTTGCAGCCTATCCTGAACTTGAAAGAGCTCACCATATAAGATTCCATCCCGAGCATGTTCTGATTAGCGGAAATGTAAAGGAGGAATTTTTAGAAAATATCAATCCTGAAAACATTGAAGTGTTGATAGCTGACTTGATTGCGAAAGAACATAAAATTTCTCAACAAACAAACTTGTTTTCCAGAGAGGACTGGCTGAAAGGAGATGATGCATTCTCCATCTATGGAAATTTTTCAGTTGCAGATTA
This sequence comes from Nanobdellota archaeon, assembly GCA_030690755.1. Lineage (GTDB taxonomy): Archaea > Nanobdellota > Nanobdellia > Woesearchaeales > JAUYGA01 > JAUYGA01. The sequence continues at coordinate 3,745 of JAUYGA010000229.1, read as the reverse complement.
CAGGGTTATGAAAGCGCCAACCGCATTTTCTTACTCAAAATTCATCAACTACATGCCGATCAGCGATCTTGAGATCGGCCTGACAAATGAGATGAGGCAGGAGCTGTTGGAGCATGCTATTTTTGTTGATTATTCATTGAGAAGGAAAAAAGTATGCAAAATCGACAGAGCGCCATTGTCTGACGAAGTTCCGACGCATATGAAGCAGGCGGATGCTGCGACTATATTCAACCTGCTTTTAGACACCTATGTTTTAACTATGAACTATACCAACGGAAGGGTCGAAACAGACCGATTTAAGAGGTTGATGTACAAGAGGCTTTCAAGGATTAATGAAGTGAAAGGGGAACATAACTCGTTTGGCATTGTCGGTCAGGCATTAGACAGCATGTTCAATTTAACTTTTCCAAATCTCAGAAACAAAGAAGAAGTAAATAAAAGAACAAAAATCGATTAGACAAAATTTGATTTGATTATAGACTGAGTTATATGATTTATTATTGTTTTATTGCGCAGAATTATCAGGAGGAGCCATGTTTCTGATTACACCATAATAAAGCAGTGTCTGAAGCGCTTGTTCCTTGTTTTCCACAACAGGAACTTTTGAACATTTCTGAATAAGGTTTCCTTTGGTTTTTTCCAGCCCGTAAATCACTATGTCTTTTTCTCGATACAGCGCAGCCAGAGAGCCTACCGCAGGAGAATCAATCATACCTGTTAAATTAGTGAAATCTATAACTACGCTTTCTATGTCTTTTATTCCAATCTTCTCGTTGATGAACTTTTCTAAGCTGCCAAAATTGCCGAGTTCCTCACTACCTGTTAAATCCGTACCTGCAACTTTAACTAGAATATAAGTCAAATTTTCAGTTTTTTCTTCATATCCTTCAAATTTTAGCTCTGTTAGTGCATCATTCATCTTAATCCCTTATTGTAACCACTCACAAATGAATATTCTTTAAAAATCTTTCCATTTTTCATTTAAAAACGGGTTCAAAAAGGAGGGTTTAAGCCTTTTAACGCAGACATTTTATAGTTAGAACCTGTATAATTTATTATGAAAATCAACGATTTTGCCATTATTTTCAGCAATACCCTCTTTTCTTAAAAGCATTCTTTTCTTAGGCTGGCCTTTATTATACCCGCCTATTTTTCCATCGCTGCATACAACTCTATGACAAGGCAATTTATTTGAAGGATTTTTGTTAAGAGCGCTGCCAACAGCCCTGAAAGCTTTTGTTCCCATTTTTTCTGCAATTATTTTGTACGTGCTTACCCTGCCTTCAGGTATTTCTTTAGTCAAAGCAAAAACTTTCTTTCTAAAATTTGAAGAACCCATTTTTTTGATGCTCATTAATGCGATTATTTAATCTTGATATTGTTAAGACGCTATTTTGATTTATTTTGATTTATTGGAAGCAATCGTGCCATCCAGATGTTTTGTGCAGTTGATTATATGCACTTTTCTCTCTCTGCCCTCAAAAGTTATTATGCTTACAGAAGCATTGCCTTGTCTTTCCAGCTCAAAAGCCTCTTCCATGCTTTTTTCCAATATTATGGATAAAAGCATCCTGATAAATGCGCTATGCGTAACTATGACGATAGTATTGCCCTTATGTTTCGCAAGAATCTTCTTTAAGAATTTATGAACTCTTTTTTTAACCTCAATATATGATTCGCCGTTTTTGGGTTTAAATTCAGACATGCTTTTGCCTGACTTTTCCCTGGCTGCTTTTACAATTTCGATATGCTTGCCATTATATATCCCTGTATTTCTTTCCCTCAGTTCTTTTGTCAGCTTCAACGGCGCTTTATGATATCCCTTTATTTCTTTAGCAGTGTCAATTGCCCGTTTTAAGTCGCTTGAAAGAATCAAATCTATTTTTTCGTCCTTAAGCCGCAGAGCAACGCACTTCGCCTGCTGCCGCCCTTTTTTTGTGAGCTTTCCATGCAAATGTCCCTGTACTATTGACTTTAGGTTCGCTTCTGTTTCTCCGTGTCTAACGATGATTAGTTTCATGCCAGCTGAATTAAGAGACCATACTTTAAATAACTGCTGTTTTGCATCAATAGATACCCTGTAAAGTCTTGACAAAACAGTTTATGTTTTCAGGCAGTTCGTTATCAGATAGTTTTATATACTTTTTATTCATCGTTTTGTTCAGGTGAAAGACTTTGGTTAATGAAACTATTGAAGCGATTAATTTAGCTGCAAATGCCACTTCTAATCTTACCGTCAATAACGGCGTTCATTCTATTTACATCAATCAGAGCGTTAATGCTTCTGCTTTGGCTGAGTTTGGCAGAAGCGCAGTTAATGTTTTAAAAGAGGTTTTCTGGCCGAGACTTGTTGAGATTTTACAGGCCCCAATCATTCATCCTCAGATGCTTTGGATGACTGTCCCTCTTATTGGCACTCTCTTTTTGATGATGTTCTATTTCTCGCGTTATAAACGTGAAGATCTTGGCTGGAACACTGCTGTCGGCAATAGCCTTGTTCTGATTTTTGTAGGAATAGACTTGCTAAGACATCTGACAACAATAGGTATTTTCAAGTTAGCCAATCTGACTTCTCTTAATGCAAATGTCAAGATAATTGTAACATTATTCATCCTTTTTGAAGGAGGGATGCTTTTACTTGCTAATTTCACCCATGCTATACCTAAGCGATTTGCTTTCTTTATCTCTTCTCCAATCTATGTCAATTTGACTGCTTATATGGGTTTAGTGGTCGTATATTCAGATATACCTATGGATTTGATCACAATAATTGCAACTGTTCTTTTATACTGCTTTTTCCTGTTGGCCTTTTTTATCCTAAGACGAGTTGTTCCTGAAAGCGCCAAGGATTTTGATATACCATCTTATGATTCAGGGGGCGGTTATTTATCGTCTGCATCATCTGCAAGAAGAAGCAAAAAACCAAGAAAAGACAATAGTGATTCAGGCTGGATAGATATTGATGACATTGATAAGAAGAATTAGGTTTTCTTCAGTTTTTCTTAGTTTTTTAGTCTGTTTTCTTCCACAGACTTGAATTTTACTTTTTACCATTTTATAGTTTATACACATTTTTATATATTAGTTACTATTGCATCAGGGTAGATTCAGTATAATTACTGACAAATAAGAAAGACAAATTGACACAAACGAGGCGTTAACATGTCACCAGAACAGACAACATTTAAAGACGGACAGACAGCATTGACAGAAATAACAAGCGAATTAACAGGAATGTTGAATTTGAGATTAAGAGAAACCACAATAATGAGCAATATTAGTGCGCTTCTAGATAGGCAAGCCGCACTGGCAGGATATAAACCTTCTAGCAGCAATACTGAATCAGTATCAGTTTCTGCAAGTCACGATTATTCTATTGATGATTCTTTAGTTCACATTAACAAGGCCTATGAAATTTTAGATGCCCAAGAACGCCTATTTGTTTCTCAAGATACCATAAGACCTCAAGAAGCGCATACAGACAGACAACGCAGAAACTATAACGGAGCATTATCTGCTGCAACAGCCACTTTTTTGGCTGCCGGCGCCTATATATCTGCAGTTTATAGATAGTTAAAAAAAGCCCAATAATTTCTAAACTTAGTAACCTGACTTCGCCACATAAAGAATAATAAAGGTTACATATTCTCATAAAATTGGTGATTTTATGAAAAAGAATAATGTAACCTTCAGCATAGGTAATATTGCCCTGATAGATAAAGTTAACGAAAAATACGGGCTTTTC
>JAUYGA010000228.1 GCA_030690755.1 Nanobdellota archaeon | reverse complement strand
ATAATCCCTTCATTCAAGATTGCTATCTTTCCGCTTTGCTCTAAATACTCAAGTATTATGTTAAGTGTCGGCCTCATAATTTTTGTTTCCAGCCTCCTGTCTAACTCATTCTTTGACAATGGTTCTTTTGCTGTTTTTAATATTTTTTCAACTTTCAGTATAGTGTCTAATCTTGGATAATGTAATACTTCTTGCATTTTTTCACCATAATATAAGATTATAGTATAGTATAAGTATATATCATATTTAAATGTTTCTGTTTTATAAAACTAAAAAGAGATAAGCAAGACACAATACAATTTATTCGCAAGCGCATGATTGTCTATCAATTAAGTTTTAACGACAAGAATGTAAAAACGCGGCTTTAACATTTGACACAATTGCCGCGTTGTTGGGCTTTACGCCCAACTTGTTTTAATCCTAGCTTTTTTTAAAAGCTAGCTCCAGAGCACATCGCCGCTTTTTTTACAGCCAGAGCAACTGCTTTTGCTGCAGTCTTGTCGAGCGCATCAGGAATGACCATATCAGTTGTCGGTTTTTTTACATGCGCGGCCAAAGCTTTTGCTGCAGCAATCTTCATGTCAGTTGTTATCCTTTTTGCTCTTGCGTCAAGCGCTCCTCTGAATATTCCAGGAAATCCTAAAACATTATTGACTTGATTCGGAAAATCGCTTCTTCCTGTGCATATGACTGCAGCCCCTGCTTTCTTTGCTTCATCAGGCATTATTTCTGGAATAGGGTTTGCCATTGCAAAGATTATTGCGCCATTATTCATCGATTTGACCATGTCTTGAGTTACAATGCCTCCTTTTGACACGCCAATAAATACATCTTTTCCTTTCATGACTTCTGCAAGGCTGCCTTTTTCTTTCTTAAAATTGGTTATTTTTGCCAGAGCTTTTTTCTCTTCATTAAGATCAGACCTTCCTTCATAGACAGCCCCTTTTGTGTCTACTAAAACAATATCTTTGACAGGCATGCATACATCGCATTTTATCTCTTTATTAAGAAGAAGTTTTGCTATTGCTGTTCCTGCAGCTCCTGCGCCTGACATTACAACTGTCAGATCTTCCATTCTTTTGCCAGTCACTTTACAGGCATTTATCAGTCCTGCGAGAGCGACAATTGCTGTTCCGTGCTGGTCATCATGAAATACAGGTATTCCTATTTCCTGTAATTGTTCCTCTATGTAAAAGCATCTTGGCGCAGATATGTCCTCAAGATTTATTCCGCCGAAAACCGGCGCGATATTTTTTACTATTTTTATTATCTCTTCAGAATCTTGCGTCTCAAGGCATATTGGGAATGCATCTATGTCTCCGAACTCTTTGAATAAAACAGCCTTTCCTTCCATAACCGGAATTGATGCTTTTGCTCCTATGTTACCAAGACCTAGAACAGCGCTTCCGTCGCTGACAACTGCGACAGAATTTTGTTTGATTGTGTATTTGTAGACTAACTCAGGATTCTTATGTATCTCAAGGCAGGGCTGGGCAACTCCAGGAGTATACGCCAGACTTAAATCTTTTTTATTATGCAATGCAACTTTGCTTTGCACAGCTATTTTTCCTTTTTTTTCCTCATGCAATTTCAATGATTCCTGATAAATGTCCATAGTTGCACCTTTTTGTTCAATTATTTTTTTTGTTCAATTTTTTATTTTGTTCAATCTTTTATATTGTTTTTTGAATTTAATTGCGATTTAACTATTTGACTATTAATGTCCCTTTCATATCGCCATGGCCTGAACCGCAATAAACATTGCAGTAGAATGTGAAAGTTCCTTCTTTGTCTGCAACAAATTCGACTGTTTTTGTTTCCCCTTTTGAGAATGTTTCGGAAATTCCGTATTCTTTTAATGCAAAACCATGACCTACATCGGAACTGCTCAAGGTTATCCTTACAGTATCCCCTTTATTAACTTCAATTGTTGAAGGATCAAATCCGAACTTGAATGCGTTTATACTGAACTCCTTAACAACTGCTTGACTAGGTTTGTTCTGATTATCTGCTGTCCCTGCACTGTTGATTGATTCTATATCGCCTGCTGTTTCTGTATTGCTCACTGTTTCTGCGTTTATTGATCCCGTATTATTGCATGCAGCAATAAAAAGCATCGAGGATATTAATAATAGAATAATCCCTGAATTTGCGGTCCAAAACTTTTTCATATTAACACCCCTGTTTCTTTTCAAGATTGTTCTCTAGTTTACCTTTTATACAATGTACGCAACTATTTTATGTCAAGCAGCTTTTTAATCTTTTCCTTGTCAAAGCCGACGATTATCTCTCCATCGATATCTGTCACAGGAACACCCATCTGGCCTGACTTGTCTATCATCTCCTGAGCTTTCTTCTGGTCAGCTGCTACATCTATATATTCAAATTGAATATTGTTCTGTTTAAGAAATGTCTTTTCCATCACGCAATATGGACATCCGGGTGTTGAATAGACTATCACTTTCTTTTTCCCGGATTTTTTCTTTTCATCATCCATTTTATCACCTTTTGATAAGAGTCATCTGTTTTATAAACTGCTATTATTCGGTATTAGTCGGATAATTTAGTATTTAGTATTTATTCTTTATTGATTTTTCTTCTTGATATCTCTCAATCCTAGTTAATACTTTCCTCATCTTCATCATACTCCAGGTCATCATCATATGACTTTATTTTTCTTTTGTCTTCTATCAAAGCATATGAAAGGCCTTTGAGTTCAAGTATCTTGATTGTTTCATCCATTACGGAGTCTGTTCCCCACGGGATGTTGTCAAAAAGGTTGAATGGTTTTTGCAGGCCTTCTAGGTTCATTCCTATTACTGAATAATATCCTTCTGTCTGTTCGCTTTTTTTCAGGACAATTTTGTTTTTTGCGAGATTGACCAATGCATTTCTTGCAATTGTGTTGTCGTTATTCTCTTCAGGCATGGTTATGACAACTAATTTATTGTATTTTTCAGCAAGCCGTATGAATGCGTTCTTGATTATCTGGCCTTCATCAGCTCCTTTTTGAGGAATTCCATTTATTCTTCCAACTATCCGTTGGAATTCCATGAGTTTGTCTTCAGGCGCATAGGCGACAAAAAAGTCATATTCCTGTTCGCGATGGTCTGACACCAACTTCTTCAGCAGCTCTTCATATTTCCCAAGAATCATCTCTTTCTCTTCATTTGTTTTGCCTTTTTCTGCTTTTACTGTCTTGAACTGCGGACATTCTGCTATAAGAACTACTGCATTTTCCTTTAAGACCATTTTGTCAGGGTTCATTTTAATTACACCTATTAAAAGAGGATAAATTATACGCTAAGTGCATTTATGTTAGTATAGATTATAAGACTTATGAATTATTTTAGAAATATTAATGAAAAAATATTAACAAAAACAAAAAATTAAACAGAGAATATCTTCTGAAAAGACCTAAAAAGTCATCTAGCAAATTTATCTTTTCTTTCTCTTTGGCTGAGGAGCATAATATATTTTCCTTGCAGGATAATTGATGTCAATTCCTACCTTGTCAAACTCTTTCTTTGTTTTCTTGATGAAATTATGAATCATTGGATGTCTTTGGCCGTAATTATGAACTTTTAAGATAACTGCAAAATCTATATTGCTGTCTCCAAAGTTGGTAAATCTGACAATAGGATCAGCATCTTTTACGCTTTCTTCTGTATCCTTGATTACTTCTTTGGCAACTTTTGTCAGAATCTTCTCAACCTGGTCAAGGTCGCTTTCATAGGAAACACCGCCTTTGATTGTGAAAAAATTCTTATGCATTGGCGCTTCAAAATTCTGTATCATGCTTGTCGCAAGTTTTGTGTTTGGGACATATATTGTGCTGTTTGTCGCGCTTTTTATCCTTGTTGTTCTCCAGCCGATGTCTTCTACAACCCCTTCTTCTCCATTATCCAGCCTTACAAGATCTCCTTTTTTGACTGGTCTGTCAGCCATGATGTAGAATCCTGAGAAAAATTCAGCAAGAGTGTCTTTAAGCGCGAGCGCAATTGCAAGTGAAGCGACACCTAAACTTGCCAGTATCGGTGTTATTGATATGCCGAATTTTGTCAGAACAATTATGAGACCAAACAGGTAAACTATAAGACCTGATACTTTTATTAATATGGGAATGAATATATCATCAACTTCTGAGTCGGTTTTTTCAGAAATCTCTTCACCATACCAACTTAGCAGCGCCCTTAGGAAATGGATTATTATGAACGCTGCTCCAAATACTGTGATTACAAAAAGTATTTTTTTTACCAGATCTGTGCGAGCTACGAGTGATGGCAGGTCATTTGCAGCAATGTATGTTATTGTGATGACTGCAGCAACCATCAGGGATTTTTCAAAAGCATCCAGCAGTTTATCGTCCAAAGAAGTTTTTGTCTTTTTAGTTATATTTTTGATGAACTTCTCTATCAGCCAGGCAATTATTTTTGTGCCTATGATTACTGCTAGAATAAGAATGGCCCAGGAGATTAAATCTCCATACTTTGTATTTGAAAAAAAGTTAACATAACCTGCCATTTCAACCTCTTTTTAAGTTATTGACTTGACAATAAAAATAACCAACATCTCAATATTAAATACCATTTGTTTTAAGATATTTAAATCTAACTGTTTTTTGGGTTTTGGTTTATGTTCAAGCTATTTTTAGAAGCCGTTTGCTGATTCAATATACTTTACTTTTACAGAAGTTATAGTCTTTCCTTTAAGTATGAATTTCATATCTTTTCCGCACAAGAGCTCATTGCCAGAATCAAGTTCTTTCACATTTTTAGAAGCCTCTATTTCGGCAGTTATGTGATCCATGCACACTCTGTCAAAAACTTTCAAGTCATAAAGCTCCTTATACCTGCTTATCACATAATAGGGCAAAATCATCTCTCTGCCTTTGCATTTTATGATGAATGTCTTGTCAAAAAAATAGTTTTCTTTAGGATTCAGGGGCTTTTCTGCATAAAACATCTCTTTTGCTTTTTCAGAAATAAAATCGTACATCGGGAAGACATACCTATTTTTTGAATACGTGCCGTTTTCTGAAATTTTCATTCCCAGTTTTGTAAGGTCTATTTTCTCCATTCCGAACAAGTCAAATACATCTTGCGTATTGAACTGTTGTTTATTTGAATTTTTAAGAAGATAAAGCGCGAGATCTATTCCAGGAACAGCTATTGATTTTATTGGCACTTTATTTTTTAATTTAAGTTTTTCAGATTCGATTGAATTAATCAATCCAGGATTGAACATATTATAAACCGCATTATAACTGCGATTTATTATCTGTGAACATTCAAGGACACTATACTCCCCATCAGGCGATATCCTCTTCTCTTCCAGACAAGGTTTTAACTTGTTCTCAAGAAATCCTTCAACAATATCATTTATGAACTGGTCCTGCTCATATTTCAACAGGATTGCCGCTTTTTCAGTTTTGTGAAGCGTTGCTATGAACTCAGCAAGGCTTTCATTATTAACCATTCTGACAATGCCATTTTTCCGAGGTCTATGAGTCTTTATGAAACCTTTTTCAAATAATCTCCATATGTCTCCATTAATTTGGTTAGATGCAAAAAAGTAATATTCTAAATCATCTTTCCCTATTCTTTGCCAGTCTTTAACTATCGGCAAAAATGTTGTTGTCAGCTCTACATGTCTTTTTTTGAAATTCTCAAACCAGCTGCATCCCTTGTATGCATTAAACATCCTTTCCATATTTTCTGAATTAGCATTATCATTTTGGCTTTTCAGTTGCTTTGCTGTGAACATTATCGATTCTATCGGCTCTTGAAAGACCCAGCTAACGACTTGCGCGATTGAAAGCGGTTCTACATATTCTCTTATACTTACCTGATATGAGAAGTCTGCGCCACCGACAGGCCTTATAAGACCGTATTTGGCAAGTTTTTCAGTTACAACCCTTTCACTGCATTCCAGCTTTTTTTCAACTCCTGCTCTTGTGTATCTTTCGTTTTCAACTACAAGAGGCATTTTGTCAGAAAGATTATTTCGTGTTCTTTTAAGCCACCTTTTCATGTCTTGTTTCAAGTCTTCATCTAAGGCGGGCGGAATATGAAAAATTCCTGTGCTTTGCTTCACATCAAGCTTATTGACTATGCTTTCTATATTTCGTTCGATGGTTTTCATTTTTTCTTAATAATCACAATAACTTAATCTCACTTTTTTGTAAAAAATTTTTAAAAATCACAGTCGGTTAAAGTATTCATCTTGTCTTATTTTCACACCGCTGATTGTTGTTTCTTCCATTTCAATTATCAAATCTCTTGTCTCAAGGAAGAATCTGTCCGGCCTGGTGGATCGAAGTTTTGTGAAATCAGTTATTTTATGAAATTGTTTTGAAGTGTTGAGTTCATAACTGAGATGACGCAGGCATTGGTTGTCAAAACTTTTAATGCCATACTCATCGCAATAATCCCGCTGCGCTTTTAATGAAAGAGTATACCGCGCGCTTCCATTGACATTTATAAAAACAGGCCTCTTTATTGGATAATTTTCTTCATTGCATTTTATCCGCTCAGCAACCAAGTCATATAGTGGGAAAACATAATGCCTGGAAGAAACAGTCTGATGTTTTGAAACTTTTATTTTATCTGCAATAAGATTTAAATCTTTGATGCCAAAAATATCCTTAACTTCGTCTAAGGTGAATGAATTCCTTTCTGCTCTTTTTAGCGCATAAAGCGCAAGATTAAGCCCTTTGATTTTCAGTTCTTTTCTTTTGACATTTATTGGATGTATTTGTCCTATTCTACGTGCCTGGTCTATCCTATGATAATTTAACCCGGTCCTTCTTGCAGATTCACTTAAAGAGTAGTATGTTTCAGGCAGGATTATTTTTTCATCCATGTAAGGACATAATCGATTTCTGCGAAAAGAATTCACAAGTTCGCTCATCTCAGCTTCATCGTCAACCAGAATCTTCTCTTTCTTTATTTCATATATTCTTGATATGAATTCTGCGAGATTTTCTAAATCAACAAGATTATGCGGAGTGTTTTTTTTATAAGTTTTATTTTCAGGCATCAATATTCCAGTTTCTGTCAATTTTCTTAATGCGCTTCCTTTTGTATTGTCGCATAAAAACCAATCTTCGAGATCTTCCCTGCTTATTCTCTGATGAGTCTTGATTTTAGGCAGATAACCAGTATTTTCAGCTATCCGCTTTTGTTTTTTAACAAAACTATCAAACCAATAGCAGCCGGAATATGCATTAAACATTATGTCAAGCCTTTCTTCAACAGGCTTGTTTTCAGTCAGGGTAATTAGTTTTTTTCCGCTTACAAGAATGTTCTGTATCGGCGCATCAAAAACCCAACTTATCAATTGCGCAGCAGAAAGAGGCGAGACATATTCAAAAACACCTAGCTGATAGGAAAAGTCTTCTTCAACTAAAGGCCTGACAATTCCTGCGTGAGCAACATTTGCCATAACTGAAGCTCTTGTTGTTTTCAGTTTTCTTGCAATGCCTGAACAGGTATATGTATCTTCATTTGCAACAACCAATGGAAGGTCTGTTACAACACTTCGAACTCTTCTCAGCCAGGATTCTATCTTTAGTTCAAACTTTTCTGGAACTGCAAATATACCTTTTGTTTGATCAACATCCAATCTGTCGACAATACGTTCTATTCCTTGGGCCATATCTTAAGTTTAGCAGAGGTATTTAAAAAAGTTGCTGTTTCGTTACCATTCTTTAGTAGCTTCAGACTTAATGAAATTCAGAATTAATAAATGGCGCATCTATTGCAGAAACTCATAAACAACATTCGCAGCAAGCCTTGACGTCATATTATTTATGTCGCGTTCAGGATTGACTTCAACAATGTCAACTGCTTTAATGTTCCTCAGATTTCTCAGCCTGCTAATGAGATGCAGAAATTCCCTGCTTGTAAATCCGCCAGGCTCAATCTTGTTTGTTCCAGGAGCAAATGCAGGATCAACAACATCAATGTCAATTGAGATATAAAGCGCGCCAAATTCTCGGACTTGTTCCATCACAGAATCAAATGCCTCAGAATCATCATGAAGCCTTCTCATATCAAAATATTTTATTCTATTAACATGAAGAAAACTCAGCTCATCATTTTCAAGATTTCTGAGGCCTACAATGACAATATTTTTTGATTCAACATGACCTTCTCTTATCAGCCGTTTGAGATAGTTCTCATGCTCTTTTTTCTGGCTTTTCTCTTCCAACTGAGCATCAACATGGCTGTCAAATATCAGCATGCCAGGATTCTGTTTTTTGAAGTTCTTGAACAGGTCATAGGTTATCGAATGGTCTCCGCCTAAACAAATCAGAAATTCCTTCTCGCTGAAAAGGCCTTTCACAGAATTATCATCACGAATTTCTTCTATTTCAAAAAAAAGATTCTTGCGCCTCATGAAATCAAGAAGATGCTCCTCTATGATGCCAGGCGCTTTCTCGCAGCCTTTTGTCTCAACATTGCTTCTCGGAAATTTTATGAGTTTCATTTTTGATCTTCAACAACATGTAACAAGATATATCAAGATAACCCCTGTCTAAGAAATAATGAAGAGTTTTATTTAAAAGTTGTTTTTTGGTGTATGTGCATAGCATCTTCAAAATTCTCGACGTGAAGTTGGAAGGAGCTGCGTTCCCGTAGGGACCAACCCCTCGCAACGCTCTTCGATAATATTGATTAAAGGAATTTTGACCTTATGATGCTATGCACATACTTTTTGGTTTAATCAAGTCTAATAATGATTAGTTAAGTCCAATTTGTAGCACAACCAACATATCATAAAAAGATTTAAAAAAACAAAAAAATTTATTTAAGCTTAAACTGCATGCCTACCCCGACATACGTCTGTTTTAGATTGTTTTGACGCCCAGCATAGCTTGCTTCTATTCTAAGCGCTTTGTCTTTCCCAAGAGCATAGTTTATGGCAGGCCTGAAACTTGCCTGTTCTGTTTTTGTGTTAAGTGAGCTTAGCTGGTCTATTGTGATTCTCTTGTTTACAGGATATGAGCCAATGGTTTCAATTCTATGGCCTTCCGGAAAGTATCTTGTTGTCAATCTTCCTTTTTTTCCCTTGAATGTCAGTGTCAATCCTAGTTCTTCCTCAGTCTTGGTTTTGGGAGGGTTTGTGTATTTTACTGCAACTGTCGCCAAAAGGTTGTGGCCGTCATAAACTGGAACATCCAATCTTCCCAAGGAAAGCGTCTTGTCTGTCTGGAAGTTTCTTGTGCTTTCGAAATATACTGTTGACTTTTCAGGCAAACCGCCAATTAAGCATTCCATCCTTGATATTGGAGCATCTTCTGTTGTTGCAATTATGTTTTCTTTCAATGATTTTATTTCAGGCTTTATTTCAGGCCTTGTTTCTGCTTTGGCATTGTATGCGCCTGTCGCAATCGCTGTTGAAAGCGCAATTGCAGTTAATGTTTTATTGATGCCATTAACGCCGGTTTTTTTTGGCCCTTGTTCTGTTATTGTTGGTTGATCTATTTCGGCATTTTGCTCAATATCTTGCAGTTTTGATTCAAGTTCTGAGTCCCTATCTTTTTTACAATGTTTTCTTTTGACAGCATACGCCAATGCCATGATAACTGGCGCATCAAACGGTGTTGGTAGGATTGCTCCAAGTGTATATGCATTAAGGATCTCTTTTGAACTTTTAGTTTTGGGAGTAAATGCATTTTGCAAATAATAATATCCTACATATTTCATACCATAAAAACCCGCTTCAACGAATACTGTAAGAGGGATTAATGTTTTCATTGCTTCCATTATTTCTTTATCCATTTTTTTCACCTTTGTTTTGTTTGTTTATTTTACTATGATTTGCTATTATTAAGTGATAACATCAAACAAGTATATAAGCATTACCTACCCCTATAGGGGGAGAAAAAGAAAGTTTTATATAAAAACAAGGCCTACAAGGCTTAATGGACACAAAAATACTGGAAGAGATAGGTCTGACAAAGTCAGAAATAAGCGTATATCTGGCCCTTTTAGAGCTGGGAAGCTCAGCAACCGGCAAGATAATCGACAAATCAAAAGCCTCATCATCAAAAGTGTATGAAATCCTCGATAGGCTAATGCAAAAAGGCCTGGTAAGCTTTGTGATAAAATCTGGAGTGAAATATTTTGAGGCAGCGCCGCCTGAAAGGATAGTTGATTATTTTGATGAAAAAGAGAAAGTGTTCAGCCAGCAGAAAAATGAGCTGAAAAAGATTCTTCCAGAACTTGAGCTGAAACAGAAACTGTCAAAATTCAAATCAGAGGCAACAATATTTAAGGGAATCAAAGGCGCTGAAACCGCTTTCAAACAGCTGATAAGTTCAATGAAAAAGGACGATGAGTGGGATGTCTTTGTCATCACCCCTTACGAGCAGAACTATTATAACCTGCTGACTAAGCTGCACGAGCAGAGAGCAAAAAAAGGGCTTAAAGCTAGAATGATTTTCAGCGAAAGCGAGAGAGAACGCGGAAAAGTCAGAGAAAAAATACCAAACACCCATATAAAATATGTCTCAAATGAATTAAAATTTCCTGCAGTAATAAATGTTGCAGGAAATATCACAATCTTAAATGTACCAGGCGGCGAAGAAATAACTCTTTTCATGATAGACAATAAGGAAGTTGCAGATTCATTCAGAACCCAGTTTGAAAAATTATGGCAGCAGGACGTATACATAAACCATGGCTTAGACGGAGTTTACAGCGCATTCAACAAGATGCTTGATGAATTAAAACCCGGAGAAGAATATTACGTTCTAGGAGCTTCATGGCAGGGCCAAAAGTCCACCATTCCCGAATTCTTCAGGGAGTTTCATAAAAGAAGAGATGAAAAAGGCGTTAGAGTGAACTTTCTTTTTGTTTCAGGAACTGAAGAAAGTGTTAAGAGAAACATAGATGTTTACGGAAAGCTTTCTGAAATTAAATTTTTGCCTCAAGGCATATACGAAGGGGTGCAAATAAACCTATACCGCAAAAAGGTTCTGATTTTTGTATGGCGGGAAAAAGAACCAGTTGTTTTCACAATAGAGGACGAAAAAGTATATCATACATTCATGACATATTTTAAACTGATGTGGGAACAGGATATAACTGTAAGCAAAGGTTTTCCTGAACTTAACAGGACGCTTGACAATTTCCTAAACAGCCTTGAAAAAGGGGAAAGTTATGATGTTCTTGGCGTAACTTTTGGTCTGGAAGATTATTCATTTTATGACAAGAACTATGCAGCTGCTTTCAAAAGAATCCAGAATGAAAGGATAAAACGAGGCATAAAAGCAAGACTTCTGTTCCAGCAAAGAAACAAAGAGATGATAGACAATTTTAAGGAAAAGATTTACAAAGAAAATTACGAAGCAAAAGTCCTTCCTTACAAGACCGAATTTCCTGTGGCAATACTGCCTTCAAACAACAAAACAGTCATAATAGTGCACGAAAAAGAGCCATCATTTATAACAATCAACAACAAAAAAGTATCAGGCGCGTTCAAGAAATACTTCGAATCCATATGGAACCAGGAAGCAAGGATTCTGTACGGTCTTGACGCAGTCCAGGACATTTTTGAAGATATACTCGAGTCTGGGCAGTGCGATTTTATTGGCGCGAGGGGTTATTTCATTGACGCAAGACCAAAATACATCGACGAGTGGGAAAAGAAGGCCATAAAAAAGGGATTTAAATTGAGAAATATTGTCGATTCCGAAGTTAAAGGCCACAGGATAACCAAGTTTTCTTTTACGCAGACAAAATACACATTGGCAAAAGAGTTTGCAAATTTGAGTGTTTTCTGGATATATGGAAACAAAGTAGTAATAAGCAACTGGATGAAAAAAGAACCGATGGTAATAATTATTGAAAACAAACAGCTTCATGACATGTATAAACAGCAGTTTGAGTTGCTATGGAATAAATGAGAATTAGAGAAAAATAATAATAAAAACAAATAATTGCATTCATTAAATTTCCAAAAACAGCAAAGATGCCATAACAGCAATTCCTATCAATATACCTGCCAATTGCAGTAATGACTTTGAGGGCCGTGATTCTTTATGCATTTCAGGTATCAGGTCAGATCCTGCAATGTATATGAAACCTCCTGCTGCAAGCGGCAGAAGGAATGCTAAAAAGTTTTCATACCTTGCTCCAACCACCAGAGCAATCACTGTTCCAACTATCGCTGTTGTTGCAGTCAAAAAATTAAGGAATATTGCTTTTTTCTTTGAGAATCCACCATGCAATAAGACACCCATATCGCCTATCTCTTGAGGTATCTCGTGCAATATAACTGCGACAGTTGTCGCTATTCCGACTTGGACATTAACAAGAAAACTTCCGCCGATTATTAAACCATCGATGAAATTATGGACAACATCTCCTACAATGTTCATCATTGCATAAGGATGCGGATGATTTTTCGATGTAGGTACGTGGCAGTGCCTCCAGTGTATGAATTTTTCAAGCACAAAAAAAATCATTATCCCGCTCAGCGCAGCTATACCTACAGTGAGCGCAGATGCGCTTTCTAGCGATTCTGGCAAAAGATGGATGAACGCATCTCCAAGCAGAGCTCCTGCTGAAAAGCTCACCAGGAAAAAAAGTATTTTGCTAAGTTTCTTGCCTTTTATCATCAATGCAAAAGAGCCGATTAGCGAAATCAAGCTTACCAGTATTACACTTATCAATGCATAAGCCCAAGTTAAGATTATTTCTGCCATTTTTTTAAATAAGACTCATAAATATAATGCCCATATTATTAAACAGATTAAGTCGCTCTAATTTATAAAACTAACCTCTTGTTGTAGCTTAGTTATGCAACTTAGTTATTATTTTATCGAGCTTCAGAATAAACTTGTTTGAATCTCGCATATTAAACATGAACTGCATTCTCTGCATTTGCATTCTCTTTTGGTTTTTCAAAATAAACAATTGAACTAACAACTCTTAGCGCGCCAGGTTTCATATAGTATTGCAAAAACATTATTGATTTTCTAAAACCAAATACCATATCCCAATTGTATGCTTCCTTATCTTCTGGCTTTATATGGTCCATTGCAAAGAATTTAAAATCAACCATCATCTCTTTCTCGATTATCCTTTCATATTTTCTTTGCTGTATCGCATTATCAAGCTCAACCTTGTCTTCCCCTTCATATCTGAAAGCCCTATATTCATCATACTGGGTCTTAAAATGCTGACCAAGATAACTGAACAATTTGCCATAATCAACTTTTGGTCCTGGCTGAAGATCAAAGTATCTGAGCGTCGGAAGATTGAGTTCAGGTTTACCCTTATCTTTCAGATCCTTGCCTTTCTCCTTTCCAAGTATTTTCTCTATGCCCTCCTTACCATCTTTGCCATCTTTAAGCGATTTTTTGTCTTTTTCTGTTTCAGTTTTTCCTAGGAGTTTGAGCTTTGCAGAAGAATCATTGTTTTTATTTACAATTATGTCAAATAGAAGCGAGATTAAACCCTTGCTTTTTTCTTCAACATCTTCAACCTTATTCGAAAGAGCATCTAAATTCGGAAGAACATCTAAATTACTTAGATCATCTAATGTCGCGCCAACAGCCACTCCTCTTGTTTTCTCTTTTTTAGCCAATCTACCACCCTTACATTAAACTAAATCAGCCTAGATTAGTCGACAATCAAACCCGAAGTCGTATCAATGAATAGCAGTCATCAATCAATCAGTTTAAATTCGGCCGCAAACAGCAGATATGCGCGCCTAAACAAATAAGCAATTTCTTGTCGAGTGAAATCTTTTTTGTTAAAGTTGTATTTAAACGTTTTGGATTTGCATTTTTTTATTGTTCTTTGCATTCGATAAACATCTTTTATTGCAATTCAGTTCATTTTAGCTGAAATTATTGCGCGGCGAAAGATTTTTAAACATCTTCAGTTTAGTTTTTCTTTATGGCAAAAGAAAAAGATTCTTCAAAAAATGAAAAAGCGACAGAAAGCGCAAGCGCTGATGTTTCAACTGATGATCCAAAAGTAAAGCAGATTAAAATAGATAATGAGACAATGGACATTCTAGAAGGACAACCCTGCCCAATGTGTCGTGAAAAGACTTTAACGCTTATGGAACAGGAACGTGAGATTCCTTATTTTGGCAAGGTCTATTTGTTTTCTATGAATTGTTCAGGCTGCAATTATCACAAGGCAGATATTGAATGCGTTGAGGAAAGAGAGCCTGCAAAATACGAGATTGAAATTTCCGGGGAAAAAGATATGCATATCCGGATTGTCAAGTCAAGCGAAGCAACAGTCAAGATTCCTCATATATGCACAATCGAATCAGGCCCTGCAGCTAATGGTTACATAACTAATGTCGAAGGGATTCTTAACAGGGTCAAGAAAATAATTGAGGGAACAAAAGAGGGTTCTGGCGAAGAAGATGACAATGACAAATC
This sequence comes from Nanobdellota archaeon, assembly GCA_030690755.1. Lineage (GTDB taxonomy): Archaea > Nanobdellota > Nanobdellia > Woesearchaeales > JAUYGA01 > JAUYGA01. Next base: position 10,743 of record JAUYGA010000228.1, on the reverse strand, counting down.
TGCAAGGAAAAAAGCAAAAAATCTCCTTAAGAAAATCCAGAAAGCAGAATGGGGACAGGATAAGTTAAAAATAATCATTGAAGATCCTACTGGAAACTCTGCAATCATTTCTGACAAAGCAGTTGTCACAAAGATGAAGAAGAAATAAAAAAACCAATTATTACATTCTATTTTCTTTGCATTCTATCTGCCATTAAGTAAATCGAGTTGTTCTCTGTATCTCTTAATGTCAGGAGTAATCAGCTTGTCCCAATATTTTTTGTTATCATATACATTCTTGAAATGCGCATAATGCCGATGCAACCCATTCGCAATATAATCTGCAAGATTCACCACGGGAAAAGTCTTATCTGCATTTGGCTCAAAAAGAATTCTGTTGCATGCGGGCTTGATGTTTTTCCTAATCTCATTTAATGTCCGTTCCTTAACTTGACCATCAACAAATACCATATCAATTGAATAATTCTGTTCTGAAAAACCATTTACCAGTTCAGAAACAGCAACAAGAAGCATGCCCTGGTCAGTCATCAGATTCCTATATTCCTGAGAAATGATTATGTGTTTGAAATCAGTCGCTTCAAGAATATCGCCAATCTCTTTTTTGTTTCTTCTTTTTGGTAACTCATTTATCCTTTCAATGTCACTTAAGTTAGAAGAATAAACAGCCACAAATATCTCAGGTACTCTGCCGTGGTTAGATTCATCAATTCCTACATACCCAGCCATTAAAACACAACCCGTTTATTATATTCTACAGATAGACTTGCTTTTATATAAACATTTTGTTTTTTACCATTCTTAAAAAACAACATAAAATACATGACAAGCAAAAAACATTTATAAACCGCGCTATAAACCCAGTTAGTGTTAATAACAGCGGAGGTACATTATGACTAAATCGAAAACATCAAAAATAGAACCATCTGGTTCAAAATCTAAATCATCATCTAAAAACTCTGTAAAAATCGGAATCATCGGCGGTTCAGGCCTTGATGACCCAAAAATTCTAAAAAATTTTGAGGAAAAAGATGTTAATACATTCTACGGCAAACCGACTTCAAAATTAACAGTCGGAAAGATAAATGGCGTCGATGTTGTTATTATAGCAAGACACGGCAAAAGACACACAATACCCCCAACTCAGGTAAATTTCAGGGCAAATATCAAAGCATTGCAGGACGAAGGCGTTACGCACATAATTGCCACGACTGCCTGCGGAAGCCTAAGGAGAAATATCGGAAGAGGGGAATTTGTTATTCTGGACCAGTTCATTGACTTCACAAGGCACAGACCAATCACATTTTACGACGAATTTCCTCCAGGAGGGGAAAATGCAAAACATACTCCTATGTCAGATCCTTTTTCAAAAGAATTAAGACATGTTCTTATTGAAACTGCAAAAGAATCAAAAATCAAAGTCCACGAGAAAGGGACAGTTGTCACAATAGAAGGACCGAGATTTTCCACAAGAGCAGAGTCAAAGATGTTCAGCATGTGGGGCGCTGATGTAATCAACATGTCTGTCGGACCAGAGGCAATTCTGGCTAATGAAGCGGGAATTCCTTATGCAGCAGTTGCTATGGCGACAGATTATGACTGCCTGTTTGATGATGTTCCGCCTGTTTCATGGGAAGAAATCCTTAAAGTGTTCGGCGAGAATGTGAATAAGGTTAAAGCTCTGCTGACAAAAGCAATTCCTAAAATTAAATAGAAAATAGAATAAGCAAAGTACTAAAATTAAACACTATAAAAGAAAATTTGATGACTGAGTGATTGTATGATTGAACAATGCCTAGATGATTTGGTGGACAGAGAACATGCTGGCGAACAGCCAGATAATTTGCGTAGTAACTACCATAAAACCAAATATCATGAAACTAAATATCCTGAAACTAGATTTACGCGATTGGCAGATTATGTGTGTGAATCAATGGAAAAATATATTGGAAGAGTTGTAGGTCGTTATTTTGATACTCTTCTCAGCGGTCTTAAACGAATAGGTGTTGCAAGGGAGCTTACAGATGATGAATTAAATGAGCTGCATAGAAAAGATCGAGAAAAACAAGAAAGAAAAAAAGATAAAAGGAATACTGCTGTAACAAAGTTATAGCGATATCAATAATGCACATTATATATGACGATTAGATTCATGTAAAATGCAGACAGCATCGATAGGATTCTTAAAGAATAATAATTAGAAATGCTTTTAAATGACTGATAGAAATGACTTCAAAATGAGAAAAAAATCAGAAATTCCAAAACTGCTAATAGACAATGGCGTCGTCACATTTGACTTTGTCAATGGTTATGATTTCTTTACAGGAGTTAAAACATTGATTTATGCAGACAATAGGCTTCTCATAGGCAGCATCAGCGCAAGAAGAAAAATAATCAATGCGCTGGCAAAAATAATCAAGGATAAAAAAATAAATTTTGATGTGATTGGCGGGATTGCAACAGGAGGAATTCCCTGGGCTGCGTTTCTCGCTGAAAAACTCAATAAACCGATGATTTATATCAGACCTGTAAAAAAGCAGCACGGTAAAAAAGCGCACATTGAAGGGACAATAAGACCGAGAAGCAAAGTTCTGATAATCGAGGATGCTATCTGCACAGGCTCAAGCACTCTTGAAGCGGCAAAGATTCTCAATGAGAATGGTCACAAGATAAAATGGTGTTTATGCATCTTTGATTATGGCTTAACACCTGCGAAGAAGAATTTCAGCAAGGCAAAAATAAAGTATCATGCATTAACATCAACGTCTGAGGTTTTGGATGAAGCAGTTAAAAGAAAACTGATAAGCAAAGAAGAGAAAGATAAAGTGGTAAGCTGGAATCGTAACATCTGTTAAAGTGATTATTTCTATCCAGAAAACTATTTCAGTAAAGACTGCAGCTTATTGAATGCCTCTTCTGGATTTTCTGCTTTCATGACATAAGAGCCTGAAACAAATACATCTGCGCCGGCATCTCTTGCATATTTGATTGTCTTGTCAGTTATTCCGCCGTCAACTTCAACTTCAATTCCTTTTCTCAACTGTTTAATCTCATAAATCTTATCAAGATTTTCCTTAAGAAAAGGACTGCCATAAAAGCCAGGATTAACAGTCATCACAAGTACCTGATCAAAATATTTCAGCTTGTCAGAAACATCAGAAACTTTTGTCTCAGGATTTAACACTAAACCTACCTGCTTCTTATGCTGCTTTAGAAACTTGCAAAGTTTTGGCAAGCTTTTGCAGGTCTCATAATGGACCTGTATGAGATCCGCTTTTCTGTAATTTTTTGCAATCCACTTTTCAGGATACCTTACCATAAGATGTGCTTCAACCCTGCAGGGAAGTTCTGGTAAGATGAAATCAAAATTTAAGGACTCATTCTGGACAAAATTACCATCCATAACATCAAGATGTATTACTTTTGCAAAATCTTTTACCCTATCCAGTTTCTCCTCTAATTCACCCTGATTTTTTGCGATTATTGACGGTGCGATGTGTTTTAGTCTTTTTGTCATTTTGTAAAAATCCCTCCCTGACCTACTCTTCCATTTTATTTATCCTTTTTTTATGCCGGGCTTCATTGCTGAAATCAGTGTTTAGCCAAGCGGAGATTATCTTTTTTGTCTTTTCAAACGGAAAGTTTCTCGCCCTTAGCGCAAGGATGTTTGAATCATTATGAAGCCTGGACATCTTTGCTGTATAGACATCATATGCAGCAACAGCCCTTATCCCTTTAACCTTATTAGCGGCAATTGACATCCCGACGCCTGAGCCGCACACAAGTATCCCTCTGTTTCGTAAACCTTGGTTTTTGTTTTTTGCAACACTCTTGGCCACTTTGATTGCAAAATCAGGATAATCAACAGAAGTCTCTGAATAAGTCCCTAAATCAGAATATTCCACTCTCTTGCTGTCTAAGAGCTTCTTTATCTTCTCTTTCACAACAAAACCTGCATGGTCTGAGCCTAGATATAACATATAATCTTAGTTGGCCAAATGTTATTTAAATATTGTGGAAATGAACGGCATTTAAAAGTTGAAGGGTGCTATCAACTCGCGAAGCTAGTTAAAAATTACAGCCAGCAATTTTCGGAGTTCCAGAGAGAAAATTGCAATAATATAAAACAAAGATGAGCTGAGCCGATAGCACCCCGAACGAAAGTGAGGACTTTTAAATGCCGGCGGAAATGAGAATACATGCAGATATTTTTCAATAGTTTTTTATATTGCTTTTTATTAACTGACAAATATCAATTATGTGAATCATTGAATCATTTGCAAGGGGGGATTTTTATGTATAAAGAAATGGTTGAAAAAGCTGGAATCAAAGACAAAATCAGGACAATTCCGCATTTTCCAAAGCAAGGAATCATGTTTAGGGATATAACAACACTTCTTCAGGATGCAAAAGGTTTCCGCGATGTTGTGCAGATTCTGACAGCAAGATATAGAGATGTAAGAATTGACGCAGTTGCTGGAATAGAGGCAAGAGGTTTCATTCTAGGAGGGGCTCTCGCACACAATCTCAATGTTGGCTTTGTTCCGATAAGGAAAAAAGGTAAACTTCCTTACAAAGTTGAGAGGCAGGAGTATGATCTTGAATATGGAAAGGATGTCATTGAAGTTCACATAGATTCAATAAAAAAAGGAGACCAGATATTGATTGTCGACGATCTGCTTGCTACAGGAGGAACTGCTGGCGCAGCAGCAAATCTTGTGAAAAAACTTGGCGGAGAAATTGTTGAAATCGCATTCTTAGTTGACCTTCCAGCTCTTGGAGGAAGAAAAAAACTAGAAGCTGCAGGAAACAAAGTCTTCACAATGGTCGAGTTTGAAGGCGAATAAAAACAGAATACCTGAAAAAGCGCAGCGCGTTTGGCGCTTAATCCATTCCAGACTTTTCCTGATAGATCATCTTGCCGCAATGCTTGCAATGCGTAGCATCATCATCATGGTATTTCAGGCCGCACTTCTTGCAGACAACTCTTTTTTTAGAAGACATGCGAACCCACTCTTTGATAAGTTTGCTCGCCTGCCATGGAATGAAAATTATTCCTGAAATGACAATGAGAACAGTAACAAGCCTGCCTAACTGAGAAACAGGCACAATGTCGCCAAAGCCGACAGTCGCGAGAACAACAGTTGTAAAATAAAAAGAATCTGTAAAATTCTTGACATTAGGATTTATCGGACTTTCAACAATCCAGAATGTGCTGGCAGAGACAAAGAAAATGATGAAAATAGTTGTAACCAACTGAATCACATTAAGAATGTGAGCAGTTGTTTTTCCAAAGAAAAACTTAGTATCTGATATATTCCTTAAAATCCTGAATATTCTCAAAATCCTAAAGACTCTCATTATAGTCATAAACTGGATGTTTGATGTTCCAAAAAAGAAGAGAAGTATTGTTGGAAGTATTGAAAGAAAATCAATTATGCTGTAAAAACCAAGCGCATGTTTGAATCTTTTTTCTGCCGCATAAAACCTTGCAGCATACTCAACAATAAAAAAAGCGACAATTATGTTTTCAATAACCCAAAGAGTCTCTTTGAGCTGAGAAGATATTGCATAAGTCCCAATGACAAACAGAATGCAAATTGCAATTGTTAAAAATGCAGTAAAGAAATCCAAAAACCTGCCAAAAGGCGTATCGCACTCCTCAAGATAATTCCTGAGCTTTTGTCTGAAAGACATTCTTTTTATCCAGCCATCAGGAGGATGAGCAGGATGAGCCTTTTCAGTTTTCATAAGCAAAGGATGATGCAACAATATAAAAAACTTTTTAAAACTACTGGGCAGTGAGAAATTTAGTAAGTTTTTTAAACCAGCAACCAATCCTACCATATCGAATCATAAAACGCCATCAGCAGCCATATTGGTTTCTGATGCTTCTAGGAAATCTATGGAACATAATGAACTAGCATCAATCGTTTTGGCAAAATACGACAAAGAAAAGATAGTCAAAGGAATCAAAGCAGGACTATTGGGTAAAAGAAAATTGTCAGTTAGAAGTCTCGATAGACTGATTAATGATGATGATGAATTATTGAGACTTTTTAATGCTGCAAGAAATGATTTCCTATCAGATGCGCAAGAAAAAGGCCAAACAAAAGAAATCAACGATTTAGTCAATAAATATAGAGGATTAATTTTTCCTGTCCACATAGTCACTGCAACAACCAGTTATGGAAATGTTATTAAAAGCCCCTTTTTCCAATTGGGTACAACCTCGCTGCTCGAATCGTTATTGGATTTCGAATATTCAGTCAATATAATACCTGATCTCGCCAAAAACCGAACTTTAAACGAATTCTATCAGAACCTCAATGATAATGCATACGGAATTGAGAAGGGATTTTCAGTTGCATTCATTTCCACAAACACAGCTGACTTTCAAATAGCTGCCAAAGCCGCCAAAACTATCAAAGAACTCAGCAATGGGAATGCAATGATTTTTGTTGGAGGACCGCACTTCCAGGATGAAAATATAAACAAAGAATCCCTCCTTAATTATGATTTTGATATTGTCAATGTCGGGCATGGCAAACCCTCAATAGATCTAGTCAAAATGATAACAAGAGCTGAAATCGATTTCAGCAAAAAAGACGGCAAATATCTTTTCAAAGGAGACATGCCTGAAGGAGTAAGATATCTTAATCAAAAAAAGATATTTCTCGGTTCAGGAGAAGGAAGTTTTCCTTATGTGAAAAATGAAATGCCCATTGTTCTTGAGACAACAAGATTCAAAGGCACGGAAATTACATATGGTGTATCTATAATAACAGGAGATAATTGCCCTAACCGCTGCGGATTTTGTTCCATCAATAAGAAAAATCTAAAATTTGGAGCAAAAGAATTCATCAATTCATACAAAAAATACGCTAAACCATTCAATCCAACAGGGCTCGCACTCAGCGAGATGACTCTTGAAGACAGCAATCCCTTATCAAAAATCAATCGGAAAGCCACGCTGGCTTTCTTTAAAGAACTGAGAGATAGCGGAATTCATTTAAGCAAAAGCATCTACGCTGAACCTGCTCTTTTTAATGCTCGTGAATGCAATGAATTATACAAAGTCATCATAAAAGAAGACATAAGAACATTTTTCTTCGGAAGAGATGCAGTTACAGAACAGGAAAACAGATTTCTGAAAAGAAGAGTCGGAAACAAACTAAGAGACCAAGACAATCTTGACAAAGAACTAGATAACTTGATAGATCTGTTTTACTTCTTAGAAAAACAAGATAAAAAATATGGCATGGCAATCTCATATATAATCCATCCAGGCATGGACTATGAATCAACTATGAAAAAATTTGACGAAATGAATGATTTGAATTATTTAGGAGCATCTGCAAAAAATGTTAAAGTGCAAATTCATTTTAATATAATCATACCTTCGCCAAACACTGAATTATGGAATGAGAATGAAGGCCAGTTTATGCCGCCGCATTTGATAGGAGACTTTAAGATAAATCCTTTTGGATATGCAAAAAATCTGCCAGCCAGCCACACATTGGATTATATGACTGCAGGAATGAAATTGATGGAGAAAGGTAAGATTTCGCCATCAGACATACTGTTTAGGTTAGCGACAGATATCGGCTTTAAGAAGTATGAACCAAAAATGACAATGAAAAGATTATTGGAAGATGACCATGCAAAAGGCGTTGATAGATTGTACGGAAAGCAACTAAAAAAGGTTGATAATGAAATCGCTTCAAAAAAATTATACCAGTTCCATCCGAATAGAAAAGCAGAATATTTTACTGCAATCTTCAACATCTTCAGCGGCCTTCCAAAATCAGAAATCCAGAACATGAGCCAAGACTATCATAATAAATTAGTTCAGAAAAATAATTACCTGAGAAGAAGCGAATAATTCTATTAAAACATATTATTCCAATCAGAATATTTCTTTCAAAAGTCTTTATAAACAACCGACAGCAATTTTCTTTTATGGCCAATATATCAAAAGACCTTGTTGTAATAATAGACGAGGAATCAAGAAAAAGCAATTTGCTTGATAGGTGGTTTTCAGAAGGCAGCAAACAAAACGAGAAAAATCATGTAATAGAAACACCTCTCGGCAACAAACGAAAAGTCAAAGGAACACTATTGATAAAACCTGAAATCGGAAGGCAGGCTGAAGAGTATATTTACCTGGAGATAACCGATACCTGCAATTTTCATTGCGCTCATTGCGGCGTCAAGGATAATATCAACGGCGTTGCTTTGGAAAAAGTTACCGCTGATGAAGCTAAATACTTAACAGACAAATTTCTAGCTGCTTTTTCAAAACAAGTCCAGCATATAGAAGAACGAAAAATAGGCTCAAGAAACATCTATTTCGGAGGCGGCGAACCATTGCTCAATCCATCTGAGTTCAGAAGAGTCAACAGCTATTTTGCAGACGCTGAAAAAAGCGAGCGGATTGTCATAACAAATGGCTGCGCTCTTCCTCTGGATTTGGAAAATCTTGAAAAATTTGTTTCTCAATATAAATTGCCTATTGTTTTTTTGACTTATGCAAAAGCGCATCGTTCCCAATATGAAAGACTTGCAAGAAATGGCAAGCCTGCATTAGCAGAATTTATTCCAATGGATGTCGCTCCAAAAAATGCTCTCGACAAAAAAGCTGAGATACTTACGAGAAACTTCAGCAAAATAGGAGCGCCTTTTGCAGTCAATGTGGTCGATGGAAAATACCGGCTTGCAAATGATCTGCGATCATACATTCTAAAGCACACAAGAAACGCAACAATAACAGCCAGCAATCTTCCATTGTTTGAAACAGTGATGGATGGAACCAGAAAACCATGCAGCCAAGGGTATGAGCTTTCAATAAGGTCCAACGGAGACATGTATCCTCACTGTTATGATATTTTCGCAGGCAAAAACAAAGTAGGTGTTGTAGGATTTTTGGTAAAATAATCTCAATAGCAATTAACTAAGCATTGCATCATTATTCCCATCAGAATATTTTTGTCAAAAATGTTTATATATGAACTGACTGAATCAATAGAATAAAGTAGATGACATAAACAATAAAATCAATGCAAGTTAATTGATTCAAAAAAAATAATTAAAAATCAATAGGAGGACCAAAATGGTACACGGACTTGAAACAATAGAAGCGCTTAACAGAAGAGCTTCAGAACGAAGTCAAGGAAACGGAAGCGCAGCAATATATCCAGTAATACCTTCTGACGGAAAAGGCAGATATGCCAATAGCCGTTCAAGCGAAATGCTGCCGCCAACATATAACGCACCTCACAAACCAAGAACATATAGATCAAACAGCTCCAGCGAAACAATTCCTGCATTCGATAAACCAACAGCAGACATAGAATCAGTAGACTCTGTGACAGAACAGGCCTTCATGAAACAAAGGTTCACAAGAACAGGTCTGAACAAGCCTCCCCAGTATAGAGATGGCGGTGAGATGATTCCTGTAGGATTAATACAATATTCGCAACCATATGCCAAGTGAATCGGTCAATCGCTTCAAATTTATATTTTTAATTAATCTTTCAGATGATTTAAATATCAGGAGTTTAGGCTGAACAAAAAGCTTATTTTAAAAATTATCAAAAAAAATTATTAAAACCTCGGGGTGAAAGAATGAGAAAAGGAAGATATTTGTTTACCAGCGAAAGTGTTGGTGCAGGACATCCAGACAAAGTATGCGACCAGATCAGCGATGCATTCTTAGACGAAGCATTAAGACAAGATCCAAACTCAAGAGTTGCTGTGGAAACACTTGTAACAACAGGTCTCGTTGTAGTTGCTGGAGAAGTAACAACAAAAGGTTTTGTTGATGTGCAAAAAGTTGCAAGAGACACAATCAAAAAAATTGGCTATACCAAACCAGAATATGGTTTTAATGCTGACGATGTAGGCGTTCTAGTTTCAATACATGCTCAAAGCCCGGATATTTCTCAAGGAGTAACTGCAGGCCAAGGATTGTTCAAAGAGCAAGGTGCAGGAGATCAAGGTTTGATGTTTGGTTATGCGACAAATGAGACACCAGAAATGATGCCAATGACCCTTATCATGGCCCACAAATTAGTTGCAAAGATCGCAGAACTCAGAAGAAAAGGAACAGTCAAATATTTGAGACCTGACTGCAAATCTCAGGTGACAATTGAATACCAAGACAGCACCCCATTAAGGGTTGATACAGTTGTTTTGGCAGTTCAGCACGATCCAGATGCGCAGCACAAGACAATCTATGCGGATATGATGAAGCATGTTATTAATCCAATCTGCGGAAAACTGATGGATAAGAAAACAAAAATCTATATCAATGCGACTGGAAAGTTCGTAATCGGCGGGCCACCAGGAGATTCTGGAGTAACTGGAAGAAAAATCATTGTTGACACTTACGGCGGTTATGGCTGCCACGGCGGCGGAGCATTTTCAGGAAAAGATCCATCAAAAGTAGACAGATCAGCAGCTTACATGGCAAGACACGTTGCAAAAAATATTGTTGCAGCAGGCCTTGCAGACCAATGTGAAATCCAGCTTGCTTATGCAATCGGTGTTGCAGAGCCAGTTTCTGTTTTAGTAAACACTTTTGGTTCAGGAAAAATATCTGAAGAAAAGCTTTCGCAACTCATAAGAAAACATTTCCCATTGAAACCTGCAGGAATAATCGAATATCTTGACTTGAAAAGGCCGATTTATTTGAAGACTGCAGCATATGGACATTTCGGAAGAAATGACCCTGATTTTACTTGG
>JAUYGA010000227.1 GCA_030690755.1 Nanobdellota archaeon | reverse complement strand
AAAAAAAGAACAGGTTGGAAAATTTTTCAAAAAAAGCCGGACAGAATTGATACTGCTAACTCATTAATTTACTTATGGCACAATTTATTCTGGCTAGGTAATTAAGTTTTACTGTCCCACACCCGGTGACGCCACGAGATAAAATGTTTTCTAAAGAAAGATTATTAAAAAATTGTTCATTAAACTATTTTATGAAACCAAAAAAAACCTTGATTTTGATGACATTGGTCTCCTTAATAGTATTTCTTCTAGCTGGTTGTTCTGATGCTGAAGGGTTTCAAGTAAAAGAATATAACATAGTTGAAAACAACAATAATCATGAAATATGGGGCTCAGTTGTCAACAACGGCGATCCTAAAAACTGCAGCATAGATATCATAGTCAGTAATGAAGAAGGCATTGTTTCGACAAGAACTATTTATTTTGGGATTGTTGAAAACGGAAAACTTCTTAATTTTAAAGATAATATTGATTTCCCGCAAGGCAATTCATCAATAGATGTAAGAGGTTATTGCAGATAAAATGCAGCCGATTTATTATTTTCTGCCGATGATTCTTCTTCTGGGACTTTTCACAAGTTATGAAGATGTAAAAAAAAGTAAAATAAGAAACAAATGGATAATAACCGCAATAATATATTCTGCTTTAGTAAACTCCATGCTTTATTTTAATGATAAAATAAATCTAGAATATCTACTACTGCTCATTTTAAATGCTGTCCTCTGCTTGACTTTTGGTTTTATCCTGTGGTATTTTAAATTCTGGTCAGCTGGAGATGCCAAACTTATTTTTGCCTACTCAACCTTAATCCCTTTAAACACATTTTTTAGGGGTTTTATTCAATTCTTTCCGGGAGTCTCCATCTGGATAAATTTGGCTGCAATAAGCACAATCTACCTCATTATTGTTTTGATAATTAAAAGCAAAAAAACCGCTGTTTTTGTTGCATTGAAAAATACATTTATTCCAAAAGAAATAGTGGCTTTCGCGCTGTTTTTGTTTGGCATCTCTTGGATTATAAAGGGTTTGCTCGGTTTGTTGGGCATATCAAATTTGCTAATCATAGTTCTATTTAGCATGTGCATATCAATTCTCATCTTAAAAAATCTTAAAAAGAAACTCAACGAATTAATTATTGCTGGAATTATTTTCTCTATTTTAAGAATAGTGATTGATAAAAATGCTCTGACTTTATTTTCAATTGCGGCAACTGCAGCGGCATTAGTTATCTGGCTGTTTTTCTTCAGATTTTTCTTCAATGTTAGCGAAAACATATTTGTTAAAAAAGTTGGATTAAATAATGTAAAAATTGGGCAGGTTGTTTCAAAAAAATTCGAACTGAATGTTAAAAAACATAAAATTACAATAGAAAAGTCAAGGAAGCTCTCAAAAAAAGATGTTGATTTATTAAAATCGATTAAAATTGGAAAAACTAGAAAAAATAAGTTTATCTTAATCAGGGATTCTATGCCTTTTGCACCTGCGGTTTTCGCCAGCATACTGGTAACAATAATTGTAAAAGGAAACATTTTAATATACATAAAATCGCTGTTTTAACAAGGGTGGGAAAAACGAACAAAAACATAAAAGTAAATTATGAAAATGATTCTCTTACTATAGAAATAAATCCTTTAATCTATGATCTTGATGTTATATACTCGGCTTGCTATGTTTTTCTTGATAGAGCGTATATGCTAATTGACGGAGATCCAAAAAAGAAAGTTTATGTTGAAATGACACCGAAAGAAAACCAGAACATGGAAACCATAGGTGGCGAATTTAATAATGAGCTTCTGAATTATGCGCACTACAAGAAGATGGGTCAAAAAAATGCAGAATTGAGAAAAATCATTTTGCAGAGAGCTTTAATAACAAACGACCCAACGCTAGTCAAAACTCATATTGAAAAGTCTTAAAAAATGAATGAAGGTAAAAATAGAAAATAACAATGAAAATAGACAAAGAAATTAAAATTAGGTTTAATAAAAAATTTTACTCAGAAGACAAACTAAAAAAAGCCATTAAAGATTTCAAAAATATATCTGAATTATATTTAAGTGGCGATAAAAATTATTATGAAATAAGAATAAGTAAAGTTTGTGATAAAACAACGGACATGAAAAAAACAGGTTTTGAATTCTGTAATTATGTCCTTGGGATGATGAAACTTGAAAATAGAAAATTATGAGATAAATAATTATAGAATCAGGAAGTTTAATAAAAATAATCTCATCACAACAGATGATGGTTCATGGACATTTCTAAATGATGCTGAATTAGCGAAATTAAAAAAAGGATCTTTTGACAAAAATCTTATGGTTAAATTAAAAAAAACTGGAGTGATATTAACAAAAAACAAAGAGGAGGTAATAGAAAATACCAGAAAGAGATTTCGCTATCTTTTCCAGGGAACATCATTACATATCGTTATTCCTACATTAAGATGCAACTATAAATGCACATATTGTCACGCAAGTTCAAAAGACTGCAATTCTAAAAAATTTGACATGAATGAGAAAACTGCAAAAAAAGCTGTAGATTTCATATTTCAAAGCCCTGCAAAAAACATAGCGATAGAATTCCAAGGAGGGGAACCTTTACTTAATTTTGAAATTTTGAAATTCATAACAGAATATGCAAAAAAGAAGAATAAAGAGTTTAAAAAAGAGGTCAAGATAATCTTAGTTAGTAATTTAAGCCTGTTAGATGATAAAAAAACCAAGTTTTTAATAAAAGAAAACATCAGCATATGCACATCATTAGACGGACCAAAAGAAGTCCATGACAAAAACAGAAAATTCCTAAGCGGAACAGGAAGCTATGCAACAACTATTGAAAAAATAAAATATTTGAACGAGAAAGGCATAAAAGTAAACGCCTTAACAACAATCACAAAAAATTCTCTTGGACACCACAAAGAAATCATTGATGAATACGTCAGCCTTGACTTAAATCCAATACACATAAGATCTCTTGATAATTTGGGATATGCTAACAATGTATGGAAAGATATAAGTTATACTCCTGAAGAATTTGTTAGTTTCTGGAAAAAAAGCCTTGATTACATACTATTTCTTAATAAAAAGGGAATAAAAATAGTTGAAAGAACTGCTGCAATAATGTGTCATAAGATTTTTTCTGTTGACCCTAATTTTCTTGATTTAAGAAATCCCTGTGGCGCTGCAATAGGCCAATTGCTTTACAACTATGACGGCAATATTTTTACATGTGACGAAGGAAGAATGGTTGATGAAGAAATATTCAAAATTGGAGATGTGACTAAAAAATATAAGGATGTTCTGACATGCCCTCAAACATGCGCAATAGTATCTGCATCTATTAATGACACAACTCATTGTGACTTTTGCGCTTACAAGCCTTACTGCGGTTTATGTCCTGTTTGCAATTATGCGGAGCATGGCAATATACTTGCGCAAATACCTGCAACAAGAAGATGCAAAATACTCAAAGCCCAATTTGATTATATTTTTGAATTAATTCAAAACAAAGAAAATAAGGAAATATTGACTACCTGGATAAATATAGTTTAAAAAAACTAAAATATTATTGAGAATTAAGACACACTATGGTCATGCTGGCCAGAACATGCCATCTTAGCATCGCAGTTTATAGAAAGTGAATTGCTGTGACTGTGATGAACTGGTGGCGCAGAAGAATGACTGCTACTTGAATGAAGCCATGAAGCACCTGCTGACTCTGAAGATAAAACCAAAGACAATAAGGTAGTTGACGAAATAATCCCTGTTTTAAGTAGAATATCTTTGTCTATTTCCCCTTCTTCATCTATCAAAAAGTCATTTATCCTCTTTTTTAGCTTAGGAAAGTGTGCCATTAATTATTGTAGTTAGCTCAATAGTATTTAAAATTTTCTAATTGGGATTTGCCAATTCAATTATCCTCCCCTGTAGTTTGTTAAGTCTTTCATGTTGTTGCGTTGTTTTTTGCTTTGCAGATAAACCACCTAATTCATCAAAATTTGAAGCAAAATGAGCATCTGAAATTATTTGATTAACATCAAAACCATCAGTCATTTTTATTTGAAATTTTTCTAAATTTTTGGCAATATAGGATGTTGGATGAAGTCTAAATTTTGATATTGTGAAGGATTCTATATAGTTAAAATTATTTTTAATAAATTTTAGCGTCTCATTAAACTGCGTTTCAGATTCATGAGGAAAACCCACTATAAAATTTGCAGAAACCCACATACCAAGACGTTTTGATTCTTTGAGAATTTTTTCAATACCTTTTATAGGGTATCTTCTGTTCATATTAAAAAGAATTTCTTGGCTTCCTGACTCTATTCCATAGACAAAACCATTACAACCAATGTTATTCAATTTTCTCATGGTTTCAAGAGATAAAATATTAATATCCGGTCTTGCACTGTCATTCCAGGTTATATCAATTCCCCGCTCTTTAAAAGCTGAATAAAATGAGTTGACAAATTTATTAGAAATGTTAAAAGTAGAATTTAGAAAATTAAAATGCCTTGTTTTATATTTTTTTGAAAGAAACTCAATTTGATTCAAAATAGAATCTAGTTTTCTTACCTGTAAATTTTTTTTGTCATTGCAGCAAAAAAAGCATGAATACGGGCACCCAATCATAAAATTATAAGGAAGAACTAATACTTTTTTTTCATGATAATTTAAAGGAAATGATGTAGAAAGAATGTTATTAATCCTATTGATGCTGTCTTTTGGAATAAATTTATAGGCCCCGATATCAAAACCTTCAAATGATGGGCCGGGCAAAAAATCAATTGATGGATCTTTTATCTCATTTTTGATACAATTTTTTTTGTTTTTATAAACTAAACCTGGAATTTGAGAAAACGGAATCGGATCCCCTGAAATATTTTTTATCAAAAGATAAAATGATTCCTCCCCATATTTTCTGATAATAAAATCCACATCATCTAGGCTTGTAAGCGCAGCTGAGCCTATGTTAAAAGCGCCCCCGAAAACAATTTTTGCATTAGATAATTTTTTTATCTTCTTCGATAATATTAAAGCTGGAACAATTTGTAAAGGTAAAGAAATAGAAAATCCTACAACATCAAACTTATCAAGTTTATTTTTTTTAATAAGAGTGTCATAAAATGCACTGATTTCTTCATTTTTTTTATTATTAAAAACGTAATCAACTAATTCCTGGTTATGGGAAAAAAAAAGGTTAAACGAGTCTGACAAACTCTTATCCTTGAAAGGCATAACATTAAAATCAATAATCTCTGGTTTTATTCCTCTATTTCTTAAATCTGCATTCAACTGTGCAATAGCCAAAGGCAGATAAGGAAATCTAAATGGACGATATAAATTAACAAGTGCAATTTTCATAAGACTTCAAACAACCCTCTCAAATGCTTTTAGTTCTTCTGCTGCCCTCATTTCTTCAGGCCTTTCAGCAAATGATGCGACAAAGAACTTGACTTTGTATTTTCTGAAGAGCATCTTGTTTTGGTTCATCCTGCCTATTATTTGAGCGCGAGATACAGAATCTGCCCTGATTAGCGAAGAGAACGATAAACCTATTGAAACTTTTTTGTCATGCGCGATTTTAGCAAGCACTTGATTAAATCCTGATCCCCTATGATGCAAATAGTCCTTTTTTGACGCTTCTTCAAAGCCAAACATCAAATCCGGGCCTTGTTCCAATATTGCCCTATTTTCTTCTAAAGCGCGAACAGCATCAAACGCTTTTCTCTTGGCGACATGCATGTCCTTCTTGTCAGCAATAACCGCTTTAAGCAATCTTATTTTTGTCCCATTCTGAAGCATCTCCAGATTTGTAGCATCAAATTTAGTCAAGGGATAAAGAAACATCAGCTCCTTAATGTTCAGCTTTTCTGCGTTTTCTATGAACTCACGTTCATTTCCATTAGGTATAACATAATCTTTCATTTTTTTAACCTTTCTAGAGCGCTTATTATCTCTTCGGCTTTCTCTAGAGCCTTTTCAATATCCTTTTTGTTAAGCTCCTTTTATTCTCCACCAATAGACTGATTGCCATAAAAATCAATATTTCTTGCATCCCATAGTTCCTTAAGAGAGTTTTTTGAAATATTCAGCAACTTTTCCGCTCTCTTCCTTCTCTCTGTATGAGACTCTGCTTGGAGTGAAAGTTCAGCTATTGCAGATTCAACTGCTTGATATGAAAGACCTGCCACTCCTGTTAAATCTTCGCTTTCAAAAAGCAGCCTTGCAGACTTAATGAGGCTTTTTGCCCTAGTCATATTATCCATATCCTTTCACCTTCAAGCGCTAATTTCTCTTCAATAACCTCAAACAAATCCTTGTTTATTTTTATTTTTATCTTATTTTTAGGGAGGGTTGTCTTATTATTAAGAACACTTGATATCTCTCCTAAGGATGTTTCAGCCAGCGAAAGAAAATACTCGCGAGATTGACCCTTTAATAAACTAGCTTTTTTGGTAAAAGATTTAGCTTTATTCAACCTATAAATAAGATAGGATTTAGGAATAGACCTTAGATTGCTCAGATAATGAAACGAATCGCCTTTATACCATATTCCATTTAGCAAAGCTTCAAGAACCACAAAATCCTTCACATCATCAAAATCTTTCTCTGAATAAACATGCATTTCTATTTTTTTCCCAAAAACATCAAATTTCAAGCCAGATAAATCTTCATCGCCAACAACGCATAAGTCTATATCAGATTCGGTTGTAGAAGTATTTTGAGCGACACTCCCAAACAAAATAAACATACTAACTTTATCCTTTATCTGGTCAAAAATAAGATTGACACTATTCTTAAACTCTGCAGGCAGCGCTTGTTGTCTTTCAATCATAAATAGGTCGTAGAGCAGATGTGCATATTTGCATTCTGAATTAATCTGATATACTTTCTTCCTACCTGATTCTTTTTCAAGAACAATTTTATTATCAATAAGAGACCTTATAACCCTTAAAATATTCGATTTAGAAACACAAATCTCTTCAGATAATTTAGTCAAACCAAATTGTTTATGCGGTTCAAGAGTAAGTTTTCTCAATACTGTAAGAGCGTTTTTTGAACCTAATAATTGTTCTAATTTTAGTACCATATAAACTAAAAATAGAACTAATAATAAAAACCTTTTGTTTATTAATTAAGATTAAGTTATCTCAACTGAAAAATATCTTTCCAATTTATTCTTTATCTCAACATCATCATATAATACAATCGGCTTTAATGTAAACTCATTATCTGATAATATATCTGGATAATGCTCTGAATTGACCAAAGTCAAATAGCTTGATTTACTCTTGGCTTTAATAAGATTTCTGCCGTTCTCAAAAACCGCAAGCTTCTTTGCAAGTTTTTTAGCAGACAATTTATAAAAAACTTTGCAGCCGCGCTTAAGCATAAGAATAGCTGAAAGTAAATCCTCTTCATTTCTTATATCAACATAGACATTTCCTTCGATGCCTGAGGGCAAACCCCCCAATGCCGGAATTCTTGAAGTGAACAGATAAGCCTTACCATTAAAGAACTCAACGCAGATTTCCAACTCATATTTAGTCAAATCTACCTTCA
>JAUYGA010000213.1 GCA_030690755.1 Nanobdellota archaeon | reverse complement strand
GATATCATTTTGGAAAAATTCAACTCTCCCAGGGTAGTTTTCAAGGTTTCTTCTTGCAATATCCAGCATACCTTTTGAAGAGTCTACGCAGTGTACTTTTATAGAATGCATGTTTTTAAGAAGCATCTCATCAAGAGTTCCATTTCCGCAGCCCATGTCTGCGAACTTTGTGCCGGTATAATCCTGCGCTTTTATCACATCGACAATGACAGAAAGCATTTTCATATATTCAGGAATAAGCTGTTCTACATTAATAGAATATAATGCTGAATTTCCATCTGCGTTGTAAAAAGCTGCCACTTGTCTTTTCATTTCAGCAGCGTTTAGGTCAATTCCTTTCATATTGCATCAGACAATAGAAATAAACAACTCATATATAAATGTTACGGATAAGTGGTAACAAAAGTAAGGTTTATAAATGAAAGAGGGTTTATTCTCAATATAGGAGTCAAAATGGAAGTCAAATTAGCTTGCAATATTTATGTTGATTTTGAACTAGTCAGAGCTGTGTTTGAGCCCTTAGGGATTACCAACCTCCAATATGTAAACAGCCACGCAACCAGCTATGCGACAGGTCATTTCGAAGGAAAACAAGCAGGCGTAAAATTTGGTTTTCCTCTCTCCAGTTTTTATGAAGAAGCCAGAACACTGTCAAAATTAAGCCATGAAAGCATACCTCGCTGTTACACCCATGGCAAGCTAGCCATACCGAACAACGAAATAAATTATCAAGCCTGGACTGAGAAAGAAAAGGAGAAAGACAGAAAACAGAATGTAACAAATAGCAAAGAGATAAGCTATTTAGTTCTACAGCACTGCCCTGGAACTGAACTTGACAAAAACCTGAAATTTGAAACAAAACAAGACAAAGAAAAAGCCCTAGACCTATTCTCAAAAATCATCGATGTAATGACTTATCTAAATTCAAAAAACATAGTTCATGGTGAGTTATACTACGAACACATCTTAGTGAATAAAAATGACATATACCTTATAGATTTCAGCGAGCACGATGAAGTTTTGGATGAAGATTATCTTATGCAAGACCTGCCATCCAGATTTGGCGATTTATTGCAAGAAACTTTGGAATCAGATAACCTTAGAACCCAACGGAGATCTGGGCCTTTTTGGAAATTATTCGCTTTTGCAAAGGAAATGACTTCAACAGTCGATCATACCACCCGATTCGAAAATCCTGCAGGATATCTGAAAGAAAATCTGGAGAAAATCTTATTAAGCGCTGAACAATGAAACGCAAAATCAAGCAAGGAAACACAAAAAACATAACGTTAGTAGTTGGAGATATGGCCTCATGTTATGCTCAAAGAACATTATATGATCATTTATCAGAAAATCCGATTTTTAACATTTCTCTTCGTGAAGAGATGCACGCTGTATCAAATCATAATATTCTGCCAAGCAGTTTGTTGACAACAGAACCAGGATTTTCTGTAGGAATGCATCACGATTTCCCAACTGGGAAGCCTGCGAATGTCGAGATTGATGTCGCTATTTTGAAAAATTGCGCCAAACCATACACTGAAGCGCAAAAAGCTGAAATTAAGACTAAATTTGGCATAAAAAAAGATGAAACTGTGATTACAATAGGTTATCCGCAGACAAATGCCCAGCTTGCAAAAAGAATTTTTGATGTTTTCAAAAATACAAAGATTTTCGCTTCTGGCACGTCATCATGTTCCTTTGAGAATTATATGTCTCACGTGACATTTACAGGTCTGGGTCTATTAAAACAGGCTTATGCTGTTGCAGATATTGCGTTAGATGGCTCATGTATTGATACGTCTAAAAATCGCATGCATAATTTTGTTGAGATGACTGAAGGCGGACCTTTATTTTTTGTGCCGCCGACAGAAACAAGACAATATGGTTATCAAACATTTGTTGACATAGGGATTATGAACATCTGCAAGGATGCTGAAGAGATAATTGGCAGAATCAAAACATATTTAGAAAATACTGAACCGGACGAACATGTCAAAAAAAGAGCAGAACACATACAAGATGCCCGAGAGAAATACTTGCCAGTAATAGAATCAATTATTCTGAATAAACTTGGCTTGGCTGATGTTATCGAAAGCGACCTCACTATAACAGAAATCAATGGATGTACAAGAATATTGCATCCAGAATCAAATTGGACAGACAATAACGTATATTTTGATGGACAATGAAACGCAAAATCAAACAAGAAAATTGCAAAACAAGCTTCATGGAGAACTGAGATGAATGAAACAATAACCGCATATCATGGAACGATAAAAATTGACAAAATAATTGGGGCAAGAAAGCTATATTGTTTGTTCGTGTTAGGTCAAATCCGCCTTTCAGACTATCTAAATGAGTCTCTTCAAAAAGAAGATTTGGATCTTATTCTTCAAAAACCTTTTCAAAAATATGATGAACTAACTCTTCAGTGCGCAGATTATGTAAGAGAACTCGCAAAGAAGGGGCAATTAAATGATTATGCGGCAAAGTTAAAAGAAGCAAATTGCGATGAGAATCTGGCAGATTTAGGAGAATCATCCGGCGTGTTGCCTTTTTCTTTAAGGATAGAATATGACCATCTAAAAAGAAATCTTTTTGTTTACTTATCATCAAGTTTTCATATCGGCAATCATTTTGCTGTAAGCAAACGGATTGGTCAGGAGGGCAAACCTCAAAGCGCGATGATGGAATTTGCCATTCCTTATGAACTTATCAGACCAGGCAATCCTGCAACTAATTCAAATATTTTAGTAAAAAAGGAATTATCCTTAGAGCGAATGACTAAGTTGTATGTGCCTGAAGAGCACAAGAAGCATTATGAAAACCTTTTGAGGTCTGAAGGGTTTGATAATGTAAGTGTTCAACTTTTGGAGTAGAAACTAAAATGACAGATGCAGTTGCTAATCAAATCAGCAATGGAAGTAGCTCGCTTGATTCAGAACTATGCAAAACTCTTGAAGCAAATAAGCATGATTATGCTGTTCTTATAATAGATGTAGACTACTATCGTTTATGGTCGAGAGAAGATGCCAAAAAAGTAAAGAATATGCGAAACCTTGTATCTTCGGTTTATAATCAAAAAATTCCAATAATATTTAGCGAGTTTGGGCTTGGCACTGAAGAATCTTTAATCAGAGCAGCAAGAAAGCCAATACGTTTTACTAAATCGCACGAAAATGCATTTTACAACACCAATCTGCAGTATATTCTTGAAAAACTCGAAACAAAAGAGATTATTGTCGGCGGCTTTCACATCGCTGCATGTGTTTATTATACTTCAAGGAGCGCCGTAGAAAGAGGATTTAAGGTTCACACTTCCAAGGATATTCTCATAGGAGGAGATTATGGATTAATGCATTCAGAGATTGGTAGATTTTACAGAAATAACACAAATTTCATAGAAAAAGGCAACTATAAATCACTGCCAATTTTTGAAAGGGATGATAAAAAATGAAACATTCACAGTTATACAAAGAATTTGCGCCGTTTTATGATTTGATTAGTGCTGATTATTTTTCATACGAAGAAGATATGAAAAGTTTAGAACATATTCTCGCTCAAGGTTCTGGTAAAAAAGTCTTAGAGATTGGCGTCGGAACTGCAAATGCAGCTATTGCCTTGGCAAAGTCGGGCTATGATGTTACTGGAATTGATTGCTCTGGTTCTATGCTTGACATTGCAAAAAAGAAAGTTGTAGAATGTTCTGGCTTAAACATAAGGCTGAAAAAACAGGATTTTCTTAAATTGAACTTAGATGACAAGTTTGATTCAGTCCTTTCTTATGAAGGCCCGCTAGTCTTGATAAACGGCAAAAATGGATATTATTTCGAAACTTACCTTAATGACGAAAATGAAACATTAACTGGCTTAACTAAGATGAATGACCATTTGAAGGATAATGGCTTGCTGATTATGAGTGTCAAGAATGAAAGAAATGAAACAAGACAATTAACTTTTGATGGGGACAAGACTTATAGCGCGAAGGTGAATCAATCTTACAATAATCTGAGGATAACACACACTGTAACATGCAAAGATGAGGCTATTGTTGTCTCTGTCGTTGACAAAAGAATAATCCCTTTCCAGAATTTTAACAGTCTCTTGCAGCAGGCCAACTTTGATGCAATAGGACTAGACCAGACGCAGAAATTCTATATTGCTTAAAAAACTTTATTTTAATTTCTTCACGACTTCTTTTTTAAACGAACTCATCTATGCGACCTCGGCAATGTCCTGTATCTGCCCTTTTATGACATAACCATTAATCACATTTTTTATAAGTCCTGTTTTTACTTCATCTATCTCTTTTTTATTTTGAAATACATGCAATTCAATCTTCTTTTTCAGTTTATGTTCATAAATGTTTTTGTCAAAATCAGAGATATCTCCGAAAACAAAGACATCAATATCTGAACCTTTATACCAGTCGCCTTTTGCAATGCTTCCGAACAATATCACTGTTTTTGCTGTTTTAAGAGATAAAAGTTTTGGAATAAGTCCGCTCTTATGAAGCTGCTCTAATGCATAAATTCTTTTCAAGGAATAATAAAATGGATTATTGCTTCCGACTGTAAAATAAGGAAACTTGCCTTTCTCTTTGATATGATAAAGAAGCCCCTCAGATTTATATTTTTTCAACCATTTATTTGCCACTAGCCTTGTGACTTTTGCTTCTTTAACCACATCTTCAAAATGCCATTCTTTTAGTGGACTGTTTTCCAGAATAAGCTTTAGTACATTTTCTTCTTTGCTCGGACTGGCCATATATTAGTATAACTGAGATATACTATTTAAATGTTTCGCTGCAAAACAGCATCAATAATCTTATGACTTTCAAGACATGGCGCTCTTGTGGGCACATTTAAGCGAAAAGTTTATATAGTTATGTGCCCATACACATATTATGGCTTATGTTGAAATAATCAAACGGGGAAATAAACAGTATTACCACTTAACAAAGAATGTACGGCTCGGCATAAACAAGTGGAAGAAAATTCGCGTGTATATCGGTGAAAAAAAGCCCTTAAAGAAAGAATTAGAAAAACATGCACGTAAAGTAGAAGAGAGCGCTAAGGCGTTAATCAAACATGCTAATTACCTATACATCTCGGATCATGATGCAGAAACTTTGCAGGACATAAAAGAAGGCTACAAAGACTGGCTTAAAAAAACGCCTAAAAGTCTCAAAGAAAAACTCAATGAAGACTTCATGATAAGATTTACATATAACACTAATGCTATTGAAGGCAATAGATTAACGCTCCGGCAAACTGCGCTTATTCTAAAAGACAAAGTCATTCCTTCAGGAGTAAGAGCAAACGATTATAACGAAGCAATCAATGGAAAAGAATGCTTGGACTTCTTAAGGGAATACAAAGGCGATTTCAACGAAGCGATGATGTGCAAAATAAACGGGATATTGACTAAGAATACAGACACAATATACGGCGGCAGAGTAAGATTTTTTGATGTTAAAATACAAGGTTCATCGCATGTTCCGCCACCGCACAGCGAAGTTAAACATCACTTGCTTAATCTATTCAAATGGTACAGCAAAAATAAAAGAAAATTACATTCTTTCGAGCTTGCAGTCTTGGTGCATGCAAAACTAACGTGGATTCATCCATTTGAAGATGGCAACGGAAGAACGGCGAGAGCAATAATGAACTTTATTCTCATGGAAAAAGGTTATCCGATGTTCTTCATCCCTTTTGAAAAAAGGGAAGCATATTACATGGCATTAGAAAAGGCAGATAAAGAAAATTATCGCGAATATACTTCAGATTTAGTTGCCTTGATAATTGATCAAATAAGAAGTTATGGGCACAAGAAAAAATAATGATTCGCTTATTTGTGCCCATACAAACCTGATGGCAACAAAAAAGCAATTAAAAGTTAAACCCTAAACTATTAGAAAAAAGCATTCGTTGCATTCATCCCTTCTTCTTGGCCAGATATCTTGCCGCTTTCAAAAGAGAGATGCATCCTTGGCCAGCAGCAATGACATATTGGTATTCATGACCTGATGCGCAGTCTCCTGCCGCAAATATGCCAGGCATTGAAGTATAGCAACCTTCATCAATATTTATATGACCGTGTTCGTCAATCTCAAGAAGCCATTTTGCAAATTCTGTATTTGGAACTCTTCCGATTTCAATAAAAATACCGTCAACATCTATCTGTTTGACATCCTGTTCATTGCCACCTTGTATGTATTTCAGGCCAGTAACAAATTTATCGCCAATTATCTCTTTTGTTTCCGCGCCGAGAATTACTTCAGTCTTATCATGGCCCTTTACCCTTTCCTGCAAATACTCATGGGCTTTAAACTCCTTATTGTTATTGATAATGTAGATTTTTGACGCGATATTAAGAAGAAAATCAGCTGCGTCAAGGGCAGAATCTCCGCCGCCGATGACTGCAACATTCTTGTTCAGAAATAACGGACCGTCGCAGACAGCGCAATAGAAAACGCCCTTGTTCTTAAACTCTTTTTCGCCAGGAACATTAAGCATCCTGGGCCTTGCGCCTGTTGCAATTATAATCGCTCTTGTTTCATAAGTTAATTTTCCTGTCGTGATTTTGTAATTATCATTGTCAATCTTGACTATATTTTTTACTTCCTCTCCTTCGACCATATTGACTTCATTGAATTCTGCCTGCTTTCTAATTGTCTCAGCAAAGTCAACTCCAGTAGTCTGCATTATTCCTGGATAATTAAGAATCTCGCCTGATTCCATGAACTGGCCGCCAAAATTATTGCAGATAAGAACATAGTTCATCCTCTTTCTGGCAGCATATATTCCTGCGGTTATTCCTGCAATTCCTGAACCGATTATCACGAGATCGTACATTCCTAAACCTCTTTTTAAAATATATTAGAAATAATCATTAACTTTAAATTCTTTGCTATGTTTATCGTATGTTTTAGATGAGAAAAGTCAAACTTTATTCTTTACTCATCCATCAGTTCATTAATCATTTTTTCAAGACCTTTGCCTTGTCTTTTTTTAGCTACAAATCTTGATAGTTCATAAAGTCCAGAAGCCGCATTTGTTAAAGCAGGTACCAATAACAATAAAGGATTATACTGATAAGCAGCAGTCCCGCCAAGCCCCACCCCAAGAAATGAGGTCATTGCTGCAGGAGTAGCAATTATTTCAGATATTTCGCGATTATTGACCTTTGCGTATATTCCAAAACCATCGCCTTCTGAAGCAATAGAAAGTTTATCCTCCATGACTAATCTAAAATATGTTGGAATTGCAAAAGGCGCGCTAGCAAAGCGAGCAGTCAACCCAACATAATCTGAGACTGAGGAAGCAATACATGCCGCGGCATTTATTGTAGACGCGAGATAGTTTGTTTTAGAAGCATCGTTTTCATTTACCATTTCTTGTGTAAACATCCTTAACTTTATAAACTTTTTCTTTTTTTAACTTAAAAGTAGTTAAAAATCCGATAGATTTATAAACTGTTTTTTGTTTCTGACAGACATGTCTTTAATAACAGTAATGACCTACAATATCCAGCTTGGAGCTGGCTCAGATAGCATGCCCAGATACATAGTTGACTGGCTGTCAGTCAGCCTTGCCAGGCCACATTCTGCAAAAAACATCGAAACAATAATCGAGAACATAAAAACAATATCTCCTGACATTCTAGCTGTGACAGAATCTGAAGGTGTATCTGCAAGAAACCAGTTTATGAACTACAATGAACTCATACAAAATGGGGCTTTTCGCGGAAATAATGATTTCGGCAGATATGCTAGTTTTCAGTGCCATTATCACTCAACAAAATCAGGAGTAACCAAAAAAAATCAATACAATGCAATATTTGCTAAGCCAGAACACGAAATATCTGCTGAGTCCAGCATGGATTTTACAAACTCAGAACAACGCAGAAGCATAGGAAGAGCAGACATAAAGATTAAAACAGGTGATAGTTATCTGCCGATATCTGCCTTTGTAACACATTTAAGCGTTGCAGAAAAATACCACAAAAAACAAGTCGAAGAAGTTCTTGAATTTGCAGAAGAAGGAGATGGTCTTAAATTTATAACAGGAGATTTCAATGTCAAAGGCGATGATTCTGTATTAAACCCACTAAGAGAAAAATACCAGGAAGTTGGTCCATATAATACTTGGCCGTCTTGGGGAACTCCTAAAGACCCTCTTGACAGAATGTTTGTCAGCAAAGAATTTGGCATTTTGAGAAGCGCTGTGCCAATATTCAAAGGCTCAGATCATCTGCCGCTTGTTGCGACATTGGAATATTGATTTATGATAAACTAAAACCCGAGGTTGAAAAAAATGGAAAACAAAACTTCTGAACAAACATTGGAAGGTAAAGTTAACGTAACTATTCCTACCAATATATTGATAGCAAGAGAAATTACTAGAGCAGGATTTGAAGTATCTGATGAATCAGGGCATCTTCTTTGGAATGAAAATGTGAGAACTGCAAAAACTATCGGAATGCGCACTAAAGAAGGCGGACTTTTCAATAGATTTTTCAGAGAAACATATCAGATGTGCAGCATATACTTAGGCGATTCACCAAGAAATGTTGATGCAAACGACGAAAATAGAATGACTATCGATGTCTATGGAAAAAGTTATCTCAAGACAATAACTGATTTTGCCACTAAATTATCAGCCCTGCATGGACTAAAATTTAATATTAATCTTGACAGAGATGAGAAAAAGAAACCTAGCAGCGGTTTTGATGATGCCTACGGATAAATCAGCAATAAACCGAATAATCTACTTTTTATTTTTTATCATTTTATTCTTTTTTCAGGTCTCGCACGATATGCATCTTATTTTTACTTTCTAAAAGACAAAGATTGAAAATATGCGTTAAAAAATCAGATAGTTTAATAAATCACTATTTCTATACAAACTCTATAAATAAACTAAAGTCGTAATAAAATGATAAAATCATTTAAACTTTTAGGAGGCGCGTGATGGCCAGAGTACTTTCTGAAATTGAACATACTGCACAGATGAGTGGAAAGAGAATAGAGATAAAAAGAGAAGATAAACCTGGAAATGCCAAAGCGACAAAAAAGACAGAAACAAAAAAAGAAGAGATAACAAAACCAAAGACAAGAATATTCTCAAAAATTAAGAACACACTAACAAATGTAATTAAAGCGATTATCATTTACATCTTAATCATGGCAGGATTTGCTCTGGTAGCAATCATATTTGGTTTTATTGGAGTTTTTTTTCTCTTCATTGCAGTCATAATCTGGCTTGCTGCAAGACGAAGCAAAAGAACTTATGGATACAGCGGAGGCAGATACAGAAACAATCAGTCTGAAGAAAACAAGCAAGAAATATACAAAGCAGGAAATATCGGCGAAGAGAAAGTTGCCAGCGTACTTGCTGATCTACCTAAAGAATTCTATGTCTGGAATGATATCGCTTTAAAACCAACTGATTTTTATGCAAACATCGACCACCTTGTTATCGGTCCAAACGGAGTATTTCTCATAGAAACAAAATCATTCGCAGGAAAAGTAGTCTGCGATGAGAACTGCAACTGGAAACGCACAAAAACTGACCGCTGGGGCATAGAACATGAGCGAGAAGGCCCTTCAAAAGCAATCTGGCAGATAAATAAGTACACATATGCGCTGCACAAAACACTCAATAAGCACAAGATGCGAGTCAAAGTAAACTCGCTCGTCGTATCAACAACAGATCCTTGGGATGTAAGAAATGATGGAATGAGAGCAAAAACATGCCATATCAGCAAACTAAGAAAAACCATACTGAACGGACAGGACAAACTCTCAAAACAGACTATTGAAAAAATAAACAAGATAATAGCAAAAGAGAAACTGGAAAGATAATTTGCTGGCGGAATCATATTTGCCCTATAAATAAAAAACAATTCTAACTTATTCAACTTTTTGGCCTAGTCTATCAAAAATCCAGCCATGGCGCAGACATCACAGTTTAGGCGGCAACATGGCGCACGGCGAGGCAGGGGTTGTTCCAGGCAATGGTGAGCGAGTTCGCTTACGAACGAGCTCACTCGCAAGTCACTGGATGCCGAGCAGGACAAAATCCGCAGATTTTGACCGTCGTGCCGCCATCGTTTTTGCCGCAGTAATCAAAAATACATAAAGAATTAACAATTATCCCTTTACACATTCTTATACTTGACGCCGTAGATGAAAACATTCTCCCAGAATAAACCTTTTTTTCTGATTATTGCGACATTGAAACCCTCTTCTTTGAAGATTTTCTCAATCTTTGAGTCATCTGCTACCCAGTCAACATTAGGAATAACACCAAAATATTTGTCATATTCCAGGAAGAGTATCTTGTCCTTAATCTGCAGCCGATTATTCATGTCCTGCAAAACTTTTTTCATATTCTGAACATAACCAAGCATTCCTACTGAAACCACCAAATCAACTTTCGGAATTGAAGGATGCAAATATCTTGACTGGTTCGGATGATGCACAACCCTAAAATTCTTATGCCCTCTTTTTCTTAATCGCTTGAAAGTGATCTTTGATTCTCGAAGAGAATGATTGACAGCATAAACCCTGCCCGAAGGACCGACAGCATCTGCAAGATCAACTGTCAATGTTCCTACACTGCAACCATATTCTAAAACCTTTTTGCCCTTGACATCGCCCATCAGTTTCAGCACTTGACTTCGAAGTTTTTTTGGAAAAAATAATCTTTCGGTAAGAAGTGTCAGATGCGCAAGAAGATCATTAACCTTTATTATTGCCGACGGATTGTAATACATCTCAACCAAGAAATAAACAGGAAATGAAACAAAAGTCAGAGACATTGCAAGAACAAAAGTTGATGCAGCGCCAGGATAATATCTAAGCCATGCAACGATTACTGCAAGAAAAAATCCTATGACAACAAACGGCCCTATTGTTCCGAGGGGAACCTTAAAAGGTCTTGAAAGTTCAGGTCTTCTGAATCGAAGAAGAGGAATTGCAAGCATCATCGCTACATAAATCACTAATGCAAGAGGCACAAGAAGCGCAAGCAATGGCTCATACTTTCCAAAACCAAGAACAATTATGATTATGCCGACGATTGTCTGCAATATTATCGCATTTGAAGGAGTGTTATAGGTAGGATGAACTTTTGTGAATTGCGGCAAGAAAAGCTTGTCCCTTGCCATGGCCATCAATAGCCTTGGAGCGGATATTATGCCTGCTGCAGCAGAACCAATCATTGCAAGATATATTCCCATTGAAATGATAATCTTGCCAACCTCACCGTAAGTCATGCCTGCAAAAACAGCCAACGGCGCATTTGTTTCAGCAAGCTTCTGCCAACCAAGCATGCCTAAGCCGATAAAGGCCATCATAAAACCGATTGCAGCGACAATCAATGTCCCAAAGATAAGCGCCTTAGGAATTGTCTTCTCAGGATTTCTTGTCTCTTCAGCAAGATTCGTCGCTTCCTCCCAGCCAAAAAAAGTCTCAATGATAAAAAATAAAGTGAGGAAAACTGCGCTGAACGGATGCGTGACAAAAGGAACAAAGTTTCCTGTATTAATCTTGAAAAAACTAGGAATCAATATTACAAGCAAAACCATAACAGTTATCAATGCAAAAGCATTAATCATGACAGAACTTGCTTCCATGCCAATATAAGTGACGGTGTTCAGAACTATTATGAATACAACTGCAATTAAGATTTTATAAAAAGTCGGAAACTCCAGCGGAGTAAGGTAATCAACTGCAGCAATAGAAAGCAATGCAAAGCTAGCAACTGTTACAATCCAACCAAGCCAACCTATCTGAAATGAGATAAATTTTGAATATGTCTGCTTTCCATATTCATAGATTCCGCCAGCTGACGGAAACATGGAAACAAGCTCGCCGAAACATGCAGCGATATAAACAGCAAAAATTGTCAATATCCCCCATGCGACAAGAGACATCACGCCTGAATATTTTGCGCCAACCGCAGCGCCAAAGAAAATTCCTGTGCCTATAATGGACATAACAGCCATTGAAAGAATTGTCCAAAATCCAATGCTTCTCTTTAATTCTCCTTCAGCCATTTTTTAATCCGCGAATATCGAATACTTAAGTTAACTGCATATCGACGAGTCTACCTAACTCTATCTTGACAAAATAAAAATTACACCTCTTTTTCCCGCGGGAGCCAATATTAAAGCAAAAAAAGCAAAAATCAGCCCCAACTAAGACCTATACAGACTAGCAGTTTAAAAAGAATTATGAGCATTTTAGAGTGACTATTATAAAAAAGATTTTTAAATAATGCATTGATTTACTAGAAGGATGACAACGATCAATGAAAAAATAGCATTTGAACAACTCAGAAAGATCCTTGAACCTCTAGGAATAGACCTCTCTAAAAAAGAAGAAATAATGGTATCGAGGTTTGGAAAAAGAGTGCGCAAATTAGGACTCAGTTCTTTTGAAGAATATGTAACCTATCTTTCAAAGAATGAAAAAGATGAGATAAAAAATGCAATTAATGTTGTGACAACAAATACCACTTGGTTCTTTAGGGAAAGCGAACACTATAACAATTTCCGAAATTCCCTAAAAATTAGGCATTAGGTTTCTTATTTGATTGAATATAACGACGATAAAGCAACCGAAAGGTTTATATATAACCTAATGCCTATATAACCATTATGACATTCATAAGGTATAAAACATTTGGAAAAC
>JAUYGA010000024.1 GCA_030690755.1 Nanobdellota archaeon | reverse complement strand
TTTTTATTGAAGAAATTTAATACACACCTATTCTTTATAGCTTTTTAACATATATTATCAAAAAAAGGCTCTGTCCCAAATGTAGCTGGCATCAATTTGCGTAAGCCAATCATAAATCACATTTAAAGCTGACAGAGGGATGGCTCAGGCAATTGTGAGCGAGTTCGATTACGAACGAGCTCACTCGCAGGTCACTGAGATGTCAGCTTATCGACATAAAATGCGACGGCTGGAGCCGATGCCAGCCGAGCGAAGCGAGATTTGGGACAGAGCCTCAAAAAACAAAACTATTTAAAGAAACCAAGAATGTCTAGTTACAGACGAAAAGATAACAAAAAAACAGATAAGACAGATAAACTACAGGCAAAAAGGGGCATAGTCACAATTTTAAGAGGGTGGTGGACATTATCAAGATACAGTATGAACAAATTTCTAAAAGACTGCAGCAGGAAGTCGGCTTGACAGAGCAGCAGATTGAAGAGAAAGTCAATGCAAAAGTAGAGCAGTTATCTGGCTTAATCTCTAAAGAAGGGGCAGCCCATATAATTGCAAATGAATATGGTGTTAAACTTTTTGAACAACAGTCTGGCAAACTCCAAATATCAAATATTCTTTCTGGCATGAGAAATGTCGAAGTTCTAGGGATGGTCAGAGCAGTCTATGAAGTTCGCGAGTTCAACACCGAAAAAAGATCCGGAAAAGTCGGCTCATTCCTTATAGCAGACGAAACAGGGCCTGTGAGAATTGTACTCTGGGGAAATCAAACCGATCTGATGAGAGACCTAAAAGAGGGATTTATTGTCAAGATAAAAGGCGGTTATGTAAAAGAAAATTCCGGCAGAAAAGAGATACACCTAAATGAAAGAGCAGACCTAATCATAAATCCGCCAGGAGAAACTGTAAACGTATCATTATCAAGCAGCGGAAGTTATGCTTCTCAATCAATCAGAAAAAACATAAGCGACCTAAATGAAAATGACGCAAATGTCGAGATTGCAGGAACAATTGTCCAAGCATTTGAGCCGAAATTCTTTGAAGTCTGCCCTCAATGCAAAAAAAGAGCAAGACAAAGAGAAGACTCATTTCATTGCGAAGCGCACGGCCAGGTAATTCCTGATTATTCTTATGTACTTAATGTATTTGTTGATGACGGAACAGACAATATACGTGTTGTATGCTTCAGCCAGACAGCAGACCAGATACTCAAAAAAACAAAAGATGAAGTACTGCTTTTAAAAGATTCTCCTCAATTGTTTTCATCAGTTCAGACAGAGCTGCTCGGAAATGTCATAAAAGCAAGCGGTAGAGTCACAAAAAACGCAATGTTTGACCGGTTAGAATTTGTCGCAAGAAACGCAACATATCCAGACCCTGAGACAGAACTGCAGAAACTAAAAGCAGAAGTTGTGAAGTAACTCAAATAAATTCAAGCAAGATTTCTAGATAGGCTTTTATTTAGATGCATATTTTAATTCTATAAAATAAAAAAATATAAGGGCCCATAGCTCATCAGCTCAGGGTTGCACCCTAGAGGTACCCGCGTGCAGCATAAAGCTGCACAACGCTCACTCACAGAAACAATTAAAAGTGAGCGAGTTCGCTGTTTGCCCTAGAAGAAAAAAATATAAGGGCCCATAGCTCAGCAGTAGAGCGCGACCTTCGCAAGGTTGAGGCCGCGGGTGCGATTCCCGCTGGGTCCATATTCATTTGAATATTTCCTTCAGTTTAGGATAAATTTTCTTTGTGAATACTATAACTTTTTCTGCATATTCTTTATCTAGAGCTGTTCCATAATATAGTATTCCATTTCTGAAATATCTGAGCTTGTCTGCAAATTCAATATCTTTCTCGTCGAAACCAAGAACGCGCATATATGATACTTCGGCCTCATGCGCTCTCTGTCCGCTAGCAGAGTATCCATCCAAATTCATTTTTGCTCTCACCAAATGCATCATGATGTCATAACAGTATTCAACATAATCATTGGCATTCTCGTTTGTAACACCTAATTTTTCCAACATATTCTGCAATGAATTTTTCTTTCTTTCAGATTCTTCAACAAGACTTTTGGCTCTTTGTGTGTTCACACTAATTCTTTTAACAACACCGGTTTTTCTATATTCTTCAAACATACCCAGTTTTTTCATAAGTCTGCGCTCCCGTGAAGTAAAATGCCATTAATTATGTTATTTTTAAGATATTTGTGGATTTTTGCCCATGAATCATAAAAATTTACATTAATCTTTCTATTAAGAATTTTTTCATATTTTTCAATAGCAAGCATTTTGTCTTTTCTTTCTATGACAGCGATATCTATATCGGAAGTATTTGTATCTTCACCTTTAGAATAACTCCCGAATAGAATTACTGTGCCGCCTGCTAGCTCTGTTTCTAAATAAGCTGATAGCCCTGATAGGTAAACATTTTTTAAATTTTCAGCTCTTTTCAGCTCTATTGCCTTTTGTTCATCCCTGTTAAAAGATATGAAATGGATGTTCTTAACTTTTTCGATTTTGATAAGTTTATCCGCTTCCAATTTCTCGACTGAATTTGAAACTGCTGTCGGTGAAACTTTCAGTATTTTTGCTAGCTCTCTTTGGCTTAACTTCTCTCCCGCCTTCAAACATAACATTGAAAAGATTTCTGCCTGCAGTATTGTCCACTTTAGTTTATATATGTCCATTTTAATTTACATATGTCAACTTAAGTTTATAAGCTTTTCGGTCTTATAGTCATACGCTCGCAAGGTTGAGGCTATGGTTTGATTCCCGCTGGGTCCATATTCAGAGAAGCAGTTTAGAGATTTGTGTTTATTTGTGTTATTCTCGGAAATTTTACGAAAAAGTCGGAAATAAAAAGAAAAAATATAAATACCTCTTAATTTTCAGTTTGTCAAGGGAGTTCTAAATGCATATTTAACGGGAGGCAATTATAATGAATAAAATATTAAGCATTTTCAAAGTAGAATATTCTTGGTTTGAAGGTGAGTATGGCGAAATGTTTCTTGCAAAAGATGTTGAGCAAAAACAGTTTGAAAAAGACCTTGTTGCAGCAAGAGTTTTTGCAGAGAAACTAAAAGGGAAAAAAGTTGAAAATTATGACTATTTGGGCAAAGGATACTCTCTTGAGTGTCTGCCGCAATATTACAATCAACTTATTTGGTATCTGACGAATAAGAAAGGATATGTTGAATGTCTAATTGACAAGCAAGTGTCTTATGAAGTCGATGAGTCATCAAACAACAAAATATCAATTGAAAGAAATGAAATTAAAATAAGGAGAAGCATGTTGAAAAAGCATTGAAAATAGAAACATTTATAATGTTCAAATAAATACAACGATTGTTCACAAAATGACAACATTACTAAAACCCGGAAATGAAAAGGTGCTGAGGATATTTTATGAGAATAAAGGCAATAGTTTCCATCTCAGGGAGCTTGCAAGAAAAACAAAGCTTTACGGCCAAAGCATAACCCGCTATCTGAACCAGCTAGAGAAAGTTGATATTTTAAAGTCTGAAAAAGAAGGAAATCTCAAGAAATACTCTCTAAAAAAGAATAAACAGGTTTATGCCGCATTGGCTTTGTTTGATATTGAAAAATATGAACGCCTTTCAAGTATAAGAAAAAATGCAATCGCCAGTTATTTGAGCATGCTGAAAGAGAAACCTGTTTTTGTCGTCCTTTTTGGCTCAACGGGAAAAGAAACATACAGGAGCGATTCTGACATAGATCTGCTGATAATAACAAACAGGAAAATAGAAACAAAAGCCGCTGAAAAAGAGGCAGACATGCTTACTTCAGTTAAGATAAGCACTTTTCAAATGATATACTCTGAGTTTATCAAAGAAATAAAAATGAAAGAAGATCTGGTTGTGCAGTCAGCGATGTTTTCAGGATACCCTGTCATAAATCATATTGCATATTATGAGGCGCTTAATGAAAGAGTAT
The DNA here is from genome assembly GCA_030690755.1 of Nanobdellota archaeon. Classification (GTDB taxonomy): domain Archaea; phylum Nanobdellota; class Nanobdellia; order Woesearchaeales; family JAUYGA01; genus JAUYGA01. Next base: position 6,249 of record JAUYGA010000024.1, on the reverse strand, counting down.
GAATTAAAGCAGTTGCTTGAAAACCAGCAAACACTTGACAGGAATATAAAGGAACTCATTGAAAAAAAGGTTCTCGTAAAACAAGCCCCTGATTTTGCTGAAGTAAAAGGGCACATGCTGAAAGCAGAGAATAATCTCAGATTTGTTGCGGAAAATATAAGGCTGAAATTCTATGATTGGTCAATCACGGGGTGTTATTATGCCTGCTATCATGCAGCTCTTGCATTGATATTAACAAAAGGGTATTCATCAAAAAACCACCTTGCAACATTGTGCGCGCTGATAAAAGAATTTTACAAAAAGTCTTTGACAAAGGAAGACATAGAGCTCTTTTCCGCTTTTTTAGATTATCAAGATGTATTGTTTTATGTCGAGTCTAAGAACAAAAGAGAGGACGCAACATACTCAACGAAGATAATATTTGATGATAAAGAGACGACTCACCTCAGGATAAAGGCAACAATGTTTGTAAGTAAAATAGGAGAGATATTGAAAAAGTGATTTCAGAACTTATTGAAATAAGGCGGATAATCGGTTTAGGTTTTAAAAATTGAGCTTGCGATTCCCGCTGGGTCCATTAAATTACCTTCTAAAAATAAATTTCTTTTTTTGATTTATTCCAGACGCTCAGAAAATAATCCTGCATCGAGCTTGATAGGCCCGGGTTTTTTATATGCACATTTACCCTTTCTGGCAGTTCTGGATTTTTCACCCCAAGTTTGCATTCTTCGGCATCTCGAACAGCAATGGAAAAATCACTTGTCCTATAGTACCTTATTTTTATGCCTGAATTTACATAGTGCTCTATCAAATCTTCATAAGCCTTTCCTCTTTGCGTCACAATAATACGTACGTCCTTTTTGTCTTTTACCAGTTCCTTAAGTTTGTTCAGAATATTAAACATATTTTTTGTCGTAGAAAAACGCCATCCGAGCATATAATAACTTTTTTTTGTATCGCCGGCCATCTTCATAATCAGCTGCGTTGAAGCGGCGCCGCCAAATGAAACCTCAACAACATCCGATTCTTTGGCAATCTGCTTTTTGCTTTTTATTGCTGTCAGCAGAGATACTGCCTCGCTGCTTAGTTTATTCATCTCATGGTTTCGTTTATCAGCATATGCGCTGACGGATCTGGTTATATCATTGGCAGAATACAGTGAAACCTCCCTGTCAATTTTCTGTATAAACCCTTTTTCTATCAGGCTCTTTAAATTAGGGTAAACAGCTGTTATTGGCACTTTTGATTGTTTTGAAACATCTCGGGCGTTCATTCTGCCATATTCCACAAGAGATACGTATATGCTTATCTCATAGGCATTCATACCAAGTTTTGAAAGCGTTTCGTTTATCATTAATAATTTAAAATTAATATTAATATATAAATATTACCATTGGTTATGGGCGTATTATTCAATTTTCAGAGGTCAGACGGAGCAAGAATGAAAAATACACTTGAGCAAACAATTGGAAGATGCAAGCAGCTTATGGCTTATCAGGGAGAAATCATAGATAAAACAGAAGATAAAACTGTAATAAAAAATATGCGCGATACTGAAAAAGCAGAACAACTGTTTATCACTCTTGTCTTGAATTATGAGTCTCTTGACATAGCGGAAAAAATTTGGAGGCAAGCTGGCTGCGGCCGTGAAGGCACTGAAATCGATGAAGTAAATCGGATAAAAACGAATGTCATCAGGCAGTGGAATGAGAATTATTTAATCCAGACTATTGATTCTGCTGCGGCATACGATATTTTTGATTATTTTACCGGGCCAAAATCAGAGGTTCTTGGCATGATTTCAGATTTGTCAAAGCAAAAAGCAGATGTTGTCGAAACGATAATAACTGAGGCGAATGCAGCTGCAAGTTCGCCGAGCGCTTCGCCAGCGATTTTTGATGTTTTGGATTATTTTGTTGCTAATTCATGTTCAGAAATTGCAGTGAGATTTTTAAAAGAAATAAGCAGCCAGTTTTATCAAGATAAATCATTCTCTAAAACTCCAGGATTCACTTCAACTGAAGCTGCTGTCAGGTTATACAAAAACTCGCTGCTTTCCGGAACTGCAGATGAAGAATTCACTGAACGTTTTGTTTGGTTTGCAGAGAAATGCGAGGTCTATTCAGACTCATCAATTGGCGCCGCATTTACTTACTCTGGAAAAAAAGCGTCCTTCAAAAAATTTATCGATGCCCTCAAAAATGGCGGCAGAGAAGCTGTTCTTAATTTTAATGCAGGTCTTGAAAATAATTTCAGAATACTAAGACAAGAATACGCAGGGCAAAGCGCTGCGATGAGAAATGCAATTGACTTAACAAAAGTAATAAGACTATACATTCCTGAATCCATAAGAGAAACTGAACTTGGCGATGTTTGTCTCCAGAAAAGCATCGAGTATATCCGAGGCAGAGGTTAAAGATTTTAATTTTTTTACCAGCCATATTATTAAATAAAACTGACATTTCTCAGAAATAATTTATAAATACAAGGCCATTACCGTTTTCTAGATTGAATTAAGGAAAAAATGGCAAAGAAATCATCAAAGAAATCTTCGAGGAAAAAGAAAAAGAGTTTTTCAGCCTTGGCCTTGAAGTATTTATTTTTGGGAATATGGTACGCGCTTAAGTATATTTGCATTGGAATCTTTTCTGTCTTCAAATGGATTTTTTTAAAGATTAAAGGTAAAGTTAAGGAGAAGAAAGAGGCTGCTGAAGCTGCTGATGAGTCTGAAAGAGAGCTTCCTAAAGGACCTGTTTCTGAGATAAAAATCATAGAAACTGTTAAAGGGGATTATGATAGTTTCTTGGATAAACTCAAAGAATCCGATTCACTCATAGGTCTAGTGATAGGCGCCAGAGGTTCTGGAAAGACTGCAGTCGCACTAAGCATAATTGAAAACATAAGAGGCCAAAAGAAAAATGTTTTTGCGATGGGGATTTCAAACTTGCCAAAATGGATAAAAACCATTGAGAACATTGATGAGATAAAAAATGATTCTTTGGTTGTGATTGATGAAGGGGGAATATTATTTTCTTCAAGAAACTCTATGTCTGACGCGAACAAGCTGTTATCGCAACTATTGTTTATTGCCCGCCATAAGAATCTCACAATATTGTTCATCTCGCAGAATTCTTCCAATCTTGAAATCAATACTTTGAGGCAGGCTGATTTTATGATATTCAAGAAGTCGTCTCTTCTTCAAAAAAACTTTGAGAGGAAAATCGTCGCAAAAATATATGAAGAATATGTTGATGGTTTTGAGAAACACAAAGATAAGAAAGGCCTTACATTGGTATACAGCGATGATTTTGTCGGATTTGTAGAAAATACTCTGCCAAGCTTTTGGTCATCAAAAGTCAGCAAGAGCTTTCGGTAGTTAAGGTAAATTCTCAGCCTCTGATATTGTGGTGCTAAATCACTAAAAATAGCGATAAATTTAAATATGTGGTGACTAAAGATATGTTATGTTTGTCAGAAAAAAGAAAATCAATGGACGAGAGTATTATTATATAGTAAAATCCACAAGGATTGCAGAAAACAAATTTAAAAAATTTGAGCATTACATAGGATTAAATAAGCCTTCTGAAAAAGATATTCAATATTATGAAAAGGAATTTGACAGCATAAGGATGTTTCTCGATTCAAAAAAAGACATTCTTGATAAAATAAAGAAAAACTACCTGGCAAAAATCAAGCATTCTTCCAAAGATGAACTGATGCAGCTTGAAGAAGAGATAATAACCAAGTTTACATATGACACTAACCGGATTGAAGGATCCACATTATCATATAAAGACACTAAAATGCTTCTTGAAGAAGGTATCTCTCCTAAGGAAAAACCGATTCGCGATATAAAAGAAGCGGAAAACCATAAGGAAGCATATATTTTCATAAAAAACAATCTAGACGAAGATATAACTAAGGAAGTAATCCTTAAATTGCATGCTATCCTTAAAGAGGGAGTAACAGAAGATGCTGGAAAATTCAGGACTGCGCAAGTGAGAGTTGGTAATTTTATTCCAGTTAAGGCAGATATGGTTGATGTTGAGATAACCAACCTTATTCATTGGTGCAAGAAAAACAAAAAGATGCATCCGCTTGAGTTAAGTTCTACGTTTCATGCAACATTTGAGTGTGTACATCCCTTTTTTGATGGCAATGGAAGGGTTGGCCGGCTTCTTATGAATTTAATCCTTCTCAAAAATAAATATCCGCTAGCAATAATACAGAATAAGAATAGGAGGCGGTATTATTCTGCCTTAAGCCGCGCTGATAATGGCAACAACCTATACTTGATAAAATATGTTTTTTCAGAAATAGAGCAGCAAAGCAAGGCCTATTATAATTGAAAATTAACACCTCGTTGATTGCACTAGATTCCGACTAAATAATTAGCAAACTGTCAAACTTAGGTATTAAGCAATTTAATGACTATAAATTATATAAATTTTCTCACTCGCCTCACCCGCCAACCACCCTGGCAAGGTATTTAAATAACCTTAACCTACTAGATTGTATTGCCTTAAAACGGCAAACCTTGGCCTCCTGGAAGGCGATGAGAATCGGTCTTCACAACAGGGAGGTTTGAAACAAAATCCGAATAGGAACAGGGTGAGAAGAATGGAGAAGAATACTCCGGAAAAGAAAATAAAAGCTGGCGCTGTAAACGCCACAATCTGGAAAAACCAGGCAAAAACAAACAATGGAAATGGCGATGGAAGTTTTTTTACAGTAGCCATCGACAGAAGGTATAAAGACAAAGACGGCAAATGGCAGTCGACAACTTCTTTCAGGGTTAATGACCTGCCGCGCGTAGCGCTCGTAATGCAGAAAGCATACGAATATCTTGTACTAAAAGAACCAGAGTCCTCGCAAAACGCGAGCTCTAATGAGGAGGATATCTATTGATATCTTTTTACAATCAAAAAACTAAGGTGATTATTATGGCAAAAAGACAAAAAATAAATGAAGAAGATTTACAAGAAATGTATGAAGAACAGGATAAGCCTGCGTCTGAAACAATAATTTCTATTACGGACTTGCCGGGAGTTGGGGCGGCAACAGCAGAAAAGCTCGAATTATCAGGATATGATAATCTGATGGCTATTGCAGTCGCAACACCTGGAGAGATAGTTGATTTGACAGGTGTTACTGAAGTGACATCAAGAAAAATAATCCAGGCAGCAAGACAAGCGCTTGACATGGGTTTTGAATCTGGCGAAGAAGTTCTCAAAAAAAGAGAAAAGATAATAAAAATAACAACAGGAAGCAAAAACTTTGATGCCATGATGGAAGGAGGATTTGAAACAGGCGCAATAACAGAATGTTTCGGAGAATTTGGTTCAGGAAAAACTCAAATCGGGCATTTGCTTGCAGTCAACTGTCAACTAGAAGATGATACTGCAGTTGCAGTATATATTGACACAGAAAACACATTCAGACCTGAGAGGATAAAGCAACTGGCAGATGGCCGCGGTTTAGATAATGATAAAGTTCTAAGAAATGTCAGGGTTGCAAGAGCGTATAATTCCGACCATCAGATGCTGCTTGTGGAAAAGGTCGAAGATCTGATAAAAAAAGATAAGCTGAATGTTAAGGTTGTGGTTATTGATTCGCTGACAGCGCATTTCAGGGCAGAATTCATTGGCAGAGGAACACTTGCCGAAAGGCAGCAAAAGTTGAATAAACATATGCATGCATTGCTTAAAATTGCCGATAGATACAACATCTGCGTTTATGTGACAAATCAAGTCATGGCAAAACCCGATTCATTTTTTGGGGATCCGACACAAGCAATCGGCGGGCATATTGTTGCGCACGCATCTACATTCAGGATATATTTGCGCAAAGGCAAAAAAGGCAGCAGGGTTGCAAAACTTATAGACGCGCCAAACCTTGCAGATGCCGAATGCAACTTTTATGTAGAAATGGGCGGGTTAAAAGACGTCTGATTTCTTATTTTTTTATTCTTTTTTTTCTTTATTTATTAATGACTGAAGGAGGGTAATTATAGTCTACAGTAGCTAAATCTTTTTAAAAGGATATTCTGTTCTATTGATTCATGGTAGCTAAAAAATATTTTGCAAAGACTGCATTTGCTGCTACATTGACATTACTGGGCCTTTTGTCTGGTTGCAGCCAACATGCTAAAATGCCTGCAAGCGAACGAGTAGACACTTTTGTTCAAGAGAAGCTTGAGCAGTATGTTAAGAAAGGGATTAAACACAAGCAGAGTACATTGGGTCTTGC
>JAUYGA010000217.1 GCA_030690755.1 Nanobdellota archaeon | reverse complement strand
TTAAACAGAGATTCAAATTGGAAATAAAACAAAATAAACTTTATTTGGGCGGGATTGCTTGCGATGAGCTTGCAAAAAAGTATGGAACGCCGCTTTATGTGTATGAAGAGGATACAATAAGGCAGAGAATAAATGATCTTAAGAAGAACATTGCCTATCCTAAGTTGAGGATACATTACGCTTGCAAAGCAAATACTAACTTGGCAATCATGAGAATATTGCGCGAGGAAGGCGCATTCATAGATGCTGTCTCTCCTGGAGAGGTTTATGCGGCATTGAAAGCAGGCTACAAAGCAGAGCAGATTCTTTTCACAGGAAACAGCGTGACAGATGAGGAGATGAAAGAGCTTATCGCAAAAAAGGTAATGATCAATATAGATTCGCTTGATCAGCTTGAACGGTACGGCAAACTAAATCCTGGTTCAAAGTTTTCTGTGAGGATAAACCCTGATGTTGGAGCAGGCCATCATGACCACTGCATAACAGGCGGTCCAGATTCAAAATTCGGGATATATTATAATGAAGCAGATAAGATAAAAAAAGCAGCATCGCAACATAAATTGAATCTTGTCGGACTTCACATGCATATTGGTTCTGGGATTTTAGACACAAAGACGTTCATCAAGGCAATGAATATGCTTCTGAAAGTTGCAAAAGAATTTGACAGTCTTGAGTTTGTTGATTTTGGCGGAGGAATCGGCGTTCCTTACAGGCCAGAACAAAAAGCGCTCAACATGAAAGAGTTTGGAAAAGATATAGGCTTGCTGTTCAAGGAATTTGCAGAAGAATACAAAAAAGAAATCAGTAAAGACGGAAAAGAGCTGATAATGGCAATCGAACCTGGAAGATATCTTGTCTGCGAATCAGGATTCTTGCTTGCTCAAGTCAATACACTAAAAGAGACTTCAAAACACAAATTTGTCGGCATAGATACCGGCTTTGGACATTTAGTTAGACCAATGATGTATGATTCATATCATCCGATAATAAATGCATCAAATGTCGAAGGGCAAAAAGAAAACATCTCTCTTGCAGGAAACATCTGCGAATCAGGTGATTTGTTTGCAAAGAATCGCGATATCACAAAAGTCAAACACGGCGATATCATTGCAATAACTCATGCAGGCGCTTATGGATTTTCAATGTCCTCGCCTTATAATATGAGGCCAAGGCCTGCTGAGATACTTGTGAAGGCAGGAAAAGCAACAATCATAAGGCAGAGAGAAACATATGATGATCTGCTGAGAGGTCAGTGATTCCGTTGTCTCAGCAGAAATAGGCTGCATTGAAAAGTCCCATTGGCATAAGGTCAAAATGCCGTAGAGAAAACATGTGAGTGCGTTGCTGGGGGATGCCCCCTACGGGGAAGCAGCACCTTCACAAAACATTGCGAGCATTTTGAAGCCAATGGCTGAGCGATAGCGAAGTTTTCAATGCAGCCCGGAAATAGAAACATTTATAATACAAAAATTGTTAAGCGGGTATATTAGAAATTCAGATAAGGGTTATATTGATTTATTTGGGGTAACTGAAAATGAAAATGCCAAAATTAAGAGCGCCTAAATTTGGAATGAAAACGTCTAAGTTAGCTATGCCTTCAATGCCTTTCATGAAAAAAGAGCCTGTTCCTTTCGCAAAAATGCATGGCTTGGGAAATGATTTCGTTGTCATCAATTGTCTTGAAAAGAATTATGTAAAGAATCCTGAACAATTTGCCAAAGATGCATGCAGAAGACAGTTCGGCATTGGAGCAGACGGCGTCATAATGATTCTTCCGAGCAAAAAAGCAGATTTCAAGATGAGAATAATGAATGCTGATGGCTCAGAAGCAGAGATGTGCGGCAATGGGATCAGGTGCTTTGCAAAATATCTTATTGACAGAAAATTGACAGATAAATCAAAGTTCACAGTTGAGACGCTTGCAGGAATAATCACTCCTGAAGTCCATGGGAAGCTGATAAAGGCAGACATGGGCGAGCCTGTGCTAGAAAGAAGCAAAATTCCGATGAAAGGCGCTCCCGGCACAGTCATAGATGAGACTTTGATGCTAAAAGACAGAACGGTAAATGTCACAGCAGTTTCAATGGGAAATCCTCATGCAGTAATTTTTGTTGATACATTTAACATTCCATTGCAAGAACTTGGCCGTGAGATTGAGACTCATCCTTCATTTCCTAACAAAACAAATGTTGAATTTGCAACAATTGTCAATAAAAAAGAGATTGCGATGTGCGTCTGGGAAAGAGGTGTTGGAGTTACAATGGCCTGCGGAACAGGAGCATGCGCAACGCTTGTTGCAGCTGTTTTGAACGGAAAAACAAACAGGAGAGCAACCTTGCATCTGCTTGGCGGAGATCTTGAAATAGAATGGGCTGAGAATAATCACGTTTACCTGACAGGCCCGGCAGAAGAAATCTTCACAGCAGAATATTTGGTTAAGTGATTTTTTTTATTTGTCATTGTTTTCTTATTGACTTTTTGTTTTATTATGTCCCTGTAGTTTTTGTCTGGCAGTCATTTTATTTTCATAGTATTCTTTCGTTTTGAGGTAATATTGTTCAAAGGGTACCTCTTCATCAGTATTTATCTTAAGCGCACCCAAAAATTGCGCATTTTCGCCGCTCATATCTTCAGAATCATGAAAGAAAGAGTAGGCTGACAAAGCATCATTTCTGCCATAGATAACTTTTTTTAGTTCTTCTACCATCAACAACTTCGCTCTTATGCCAATGCCTTTTCTTCTCGCATTTTCCTTATCATTTTCTAGAGATCTCATTGGAGAAAATGAAGCCATTAAAAAACATTTATCTCTCTCGTAAACCGTTGCGTCCCCTAGAATTATTTTTTGTTGATTATTATTGATGTAAAAATTAAAGTAAAAAACGTTAGATACATGTTTGCACATAGAGTCTATGCTTTCTGGAATTTTGTTATCCTGGATGTCTTGGAATGTAATTCTCATTTTTTTGATGTTTTTTAAATATTTTTTTGAGCTGCATTGGAGTTGTTTGTGTTATTTGTTTTTGCATTCTTTCATTATCTTTTCAGAAAGCTCTCCGAGGCATTTGAATGCATTGTCATAAGCAGCCGTGCCTTCAAAAAATGAGCCATTGGTTTTCCCGATATCGACGTGGAATCTCACAGCAGGGTTTATTGATGCGGCCATGTTTTCTGCGAGTCTGATATCGCTTCTTATGCCTATGATTGGTTTTGTATGGAATGCTTTTGCATAAACGCCGACTTCTTCGGAAACGCCGTCATCAACAGTATGGCCTCCGTCAAAGATTGCGATGAGCATCTGTGTTCTAGGCATAAGAACGGTGTAATTGACCGGCCCTACAATGTCCTTGTTGAAATAATCCCAGAATTGTTTATGTTTTTTTACAGTTCGATTGTCATTGTTGATTATTGAAAAATTGAGATATTCTGCGCAAGCAGTAAAAGGGCATAATGGAAAGATATTCAGTTCAATCAATTTTGGATGAAAATAGTTGTCTAGAAAATATTTGCCTGGAAACGAAAAGCCAAGCTGGCTTGCGACATATGCCGGAACCATTAGGCCTTTTTCTGTTTCTATCAGTCCTTTTTTGAATTCATGTTTTTCTATGACTGAAGGCAAGTCTTGCTTTGTTATGATTGGGGATAGTTCTTTGAGTCTCTTTTCAAGTTTTAATTCGGATGCTGTTTTTTCTAATACCATTTTATCCCCTATCAGCTCTATATACGATTGATGGCAGTCCAGAATTAACAATTGGTTTAATAAGGTTACTACTTTTTAGCGATATTTTATTTATTCGATTTTTAGAACAATGTGCTTTTTGTCAGGCACTGAGATGTAGATGTCTTCTCCGCCTTTTAAGTCGAGACAGCGAATGATATCTTTGTTGAAATAAACCCCTAATCTGCCTTGCGACAGCTTGATTACTTTTTGTTTCATGTCTACAGCAAGTCTTTTTCTCCTTAACTCGTCAATAACTTTTTTTGATGAGACTGGATCATTATCAACATAGTCGCAATTATCGCACTGATAACTCAATATTTTATTTTTTGCTCCTTCTACTGAAACCATTACTTTTTCAAGTTCTTTTCCGCAATTAGGACATTTTTTTTCTTTCATTTTCTTTTTGCATTGATAACATAGAGTATTTTTTCTTTAAGTTCACATAAAATGTAATATTGATCAGTTATTAAGACTATTTTATTCTCCTTTTTTCTTAAACTTTTTGCAGAGAGGACTATTCTACATACTTCTTCAAAAGGAAAATCCTTTTCGTGGCATATTTTGTAATGCTCTGTTTTTTCGATTTTTTCGTATCTGGTCATCTTTTTAGATGACTACATATATGTAGTCTTTTGTACTATATAAGTTTTTTGTTTTTGTTGATTTTTGAATTTTGGGTTCTTCGAACATTAATCTATGATGATTGTTCTATATTGTTGAGAAGCGAAAAGCTTAAATACTTAGGGATATCCATGGATGTCCATGAGAAGCAT
>JAUYGA010000204.1 GCA_030690755.1 Nanobdellota archaeon | reverse complement strand
AAAAAAACATTAATGCCACGATTTAAGTTTACATTTCAGCAAAATCGCTTGCAAGCATGCTTATTATCATATTATGGTATACTAGAATGTATTTGCATGGCCTGAAAAAAGTGTAAACTTAATTCGGTACTATACACACACCGAATCAATTAGATAAGTATTTATATTTGAAAATCAATAACAATCATATTCAAAAATTTATTCAATAAATATTAATAAAAAAACAAAAAAGAGGTTGCAACATGTCATTCGTCGATAAACTGATGTTTTGGAAGAAAAAAGAGCCAGATCTGGATATGAATTTTGGTCAGGATCTTGGCTTAGGTAATATGGATATGGGCGGCGGCGCCGGAACTCCTAACATGGGGATTCCTGGAATGAATGATCCTGGTTTTGTGATGGATGAGAACAAGCCTGAATTCGGTTTTGCCAAACCGGCTGACTTGCAGGGTGAGATGCCGCCTGAAGTCGCTAATGCTCCTAATTTTGGAGGCGCTTTTGGTCAACCAAGACCTCAGCCTATGCCAATTGGTTCTCAACCTCAAGTTGTTCAATCATATGGCCAACCAATGCAGCAGCAGGATCCTCAGGTTGTCAGCGCTAAACTTGATTCTATAAAATACGCGCTTGATGCGATAGATCAGCGCCTCAAGAATATGGAAAGACTCCAGGAATCTAAGGAGCGTGAAAGGGGCAGATGGTGAAGCTCTGTAGAAAATAGATGCAGCATCAATTCGTAAAACTCCTTTGCTGAAAACATTAAAGAAGGTCAGATGGCAAGAAAAAAAAGTAAAAGCAGTTCAAGAAAAAAAAAGATAAACATCAAATCAAATGAGTCTGCTAAAGATATGGGTTCAGATAGGAAAATAGATTACCTGTTTTATGTCATTCCTTTGTCGATAATCGCGGTTGTCATATTCTTGGATCAGCTGACAAAATATCTGTTCTATCAGAAAAATTTCATAATTATAAAAGGCATTTTAGAGATAAAGAGCTCGACAAACGCAGGAATAGTCTTTGGCTGGTTTTCAAATAATCTCATTGTTGTCGCAGCCCTGCCTTTGCTGATAATTGCTTTTTTTACATCTCAGTATTTCAGCGAGGCAAAGAAGCACAAACTTGTCATAGTTGCATTCCCCTTGATAGTCGCAGGTCTGCTAGGCAATCTTATCGATAGGTTCACAAGAGGTTTTGTTGTTGATTTCATCCTCATCCCGATAAAGCCAGAGCAGAACATATCAAATTTCAACCTCGCAGACACTTCATTGATTGCAGGCGTTCTTCTTGTCATAATCTATCTTCTTTGGTATTCTGGTGAATAGGTGATTTTATGAAAAAATTATCCAATTTTGTTGTCAATTTATTCTAAGAGAATAGCATGTTGAAAAGAAATCATACTGACTCTTAAATGGATGGTTTTCCATATCGGGCGGCAATGTAAATTTTTCTGAAAAAATCCTGCATTCCTCAGAGTGTTGCGGAGGAAAACAGCATTTTAATGCTATCTGCAAATGGTTCTTTGAAACTATGTTAAAATCACCAACTAAGTTGGACATCATGCCGCCGTTATCATTACTGCAGCCAGGGAAAAAACTCAAATGTCTTGGATGCTGAGCCATAACGCAGGGGTCGCTGCAATCTAATCCTATATCCTCTTCTGGCTCAAAGGTTTTTCTTGGCACGCAATTTGCATCAAACCAAGGGTGTTTTTGGTTAAACCAGAGGCAATTACCTGCGCCGACAACGCATTCGCTCATTGTTTTCTTTTGTATGCATGATTCGCTGAGCTTGAATAATTTGTCTCGGTCATATGCAGCACACCATTTCGGACAGCCAATTATGTCTTCATTAGGTATGTAACTGATTTCTTTTTGCGCCCTGACAAAACACTCAGAACTTGCAGAATCCGCGCAAAGATCAGGTAACATAGTGTAATGACATGACCAGCCGTCGCATTTATAAGAGTAGACTCCTCCATATTCATCATTCAATCCGCCAAATGCATGCGCAAACTCATGAACAAAGCCATGTTGGTATGGGATTGGTTCAACAGATTCCTGGTCACCATAGTATATGATAAAAGGAGATGCCGAAGTGGTATAATTTTGCCCAACTAGAACAATAACATCTACTTTTTGGCCGACACTGCTCTTTATTTTTTCCAGATTGCAGTATAATGAACTCTTAGATCTGATAGATGTCATATCTGTATAAGAACAGCCAAAAAAGCTTGAATTAAACTCTTTTTCTGAATATAAGACATTGAACTTATTCAAATTTGATTTAAACGGCTCAACCTCAAAAATCCCTCTGGAATCCACATCTCCGCAAGTATTTGAAACCTGTCTGCCTTCAGAGTAAAGCATATTTTTCATTGATTCATGAAAAAATTCTTTTGATACATCTAGAGGTATAAAAAACACGTTTAATTTTTCGCTAGGCGCGCCGTTTAGTACCAGATAAGTTATATTGTCAAAATAATAAGTCTGAGCAGTTTCATCAGCTATAACTGAGTTGTTCTGTAGATGGTTTTCAATTCTTTGCGCCTCATTTTTGGGATTGTCTGATAGGTTATCTTGCGAACGCAGATCATTCTGTGTTTTTTCAATTTTGTTTTTAGTGAAGTTATCTGCAGAATCGTTTGACGTGAAATACTGTGAAATTTCATTCTGTTTGATTGCTTGTTTTTGCCCTTCCGATGGTATGAAAACTAAAATTGAAATCACAACGAGTATCAGAACTAAAAGGGCAATAATTAATGCAAAGTATATTTTATCTGTTTTTTTACTCATCATTCTTGAAATTAAGCGCGGGTTATATAAACAGTTTGTTCATCTCTTGGCTGATATGAACTCCTCTTGCTTTTAGCGTAGCGAGTCTCGGAGTGTAGAGAGTCTTACGTGGCTAGCGAGTCTCATTTCATTCGACAGGTGACTCCTCGGCAAATGCCTGGCCAGCAGCTGCTTTTTACATAAACTTTATATTAATTGGTTTATTCCTTTTTCTGATGGACAGCCAATTAACAATAGAAGAATTAGAATCAACATTGGATCGCTGTGTTGTGTATGATACATTAAACGGATTAAGCATGAAAGCTAAAACGTGGAATGGCGGCGGCGCATTAATACATAGGGTCGTTGCAGCAGGTTTTGCAGCTGAAACAGGCGCCAGAAATATTGCAGAAGGGAATACAGCAATAAAAAGAGATTCTACATTCAGGGATATGCGTGATTTAGACAGACAGATGTATGAAAGCACTGTATCCTGGTTATATCCAATTATCAAGTCAGGAATATATTTTCCTTAAAAGTTTTTGATATGCCGCCCATGTTTAGAAATATTTTTATTGGCTTATTCATTATCTGTAAGAAGGTGGTCAAAATGGATTAGGCATTTATAGATGGTTTATTGGGGGAATTCAGTCCTGAATATTACAGAGCAGCATCTACTAATTTTAGACATATAGTTCGTAATGTATTAGCAACAGCTGTGCTTTATGCAGATGATGACCCTCGTCAAGAGGCCATTTATGAGGATATTAGAAAGTATGTTGGTATTTTAAGAAATGACTCTGAACGCAAAGCTTTAGAATTAAGTTCTCCTACTCCTAAAAAACTTGAGTCAAACATAGATCCTCATGACTATCTGAAGAGGCTCTTTTCAGAATATGAAGAAAAATAACTAGCGTACTGGCGGTTAATCAATTCTTAAAAATAACTAATAAAGAAATAAAAGATTCAAATAGAGATCCCTGGTTTTTTTATAATTGATGCGTTTTTTATAAATATGTTCACTTCTTTGTGTTGTGAAAATAATATCAGCTTCAGATATCCTCAATAGAATTCAGATTGTCTTAGGGTTTTACTAGCTCTAAATCAACTTTTTTTTGCGCCAAATGTTCAACTACATAACAAATGCCGCCGGAATCAGGACAATTATTTTCTTTCAGCGCACCATTTTCTATAGTGGTATATTCGCAATGGATGCAGCAAATAGAAAACCCATATTTATCTACGCTTGTTGGGCAGCTATCATTTCCCTTGCATGATTGATTTGTTCCGTAAAACCCGCAGCCTTCTTTAGAGCTGATTCTCCTTTCAATTTCGTTTTCATCAATTGCCGGTTCTCCATTTGGGTTACGAGACATTCCGCCTGCGCATACAACCGTAAACCGATTTAAAATATCACTTAAGCCGCTCATTTTGAAGATCAGAACAAGGCTGTCTATAAAAATATTTCTTTTATTAATAAAACAATAAAGAAATAAAAGAATTAATAATAAACCAATCAAATCAAAACAGCGTTTATTGTCCCGTCTTGGCCTGGCTTTGATGTTATCTTTGCTTTGCCTTTTTCTGTCTCTACAACTGTTCCTTTTGTCATTATGCTTCTTCTGACAAAGTTTCTGTTTGACGGGCTGTCAACTACTGATAGAATCTTGACTTGCTCAAATTTGTTTGTTTTCTTGTCAAGCAGGTTTGCAATGTTTGTTGCAAGAAGGACTTTTTTCTTTCCGCCTGCTCTTGTTCTGATAGTCCTTGTTCTTGGCTTATCTTCTACCTTTGTCATGGCAGCTTCTCTGCCTATCTGAGCAACTCTTTTCTTCTTAAAACTTTTATAAAGGGCCCCTGATTCCTTCCTTCTGGATCTCCATTGCGTTACTACCATTCATTCACCTATATTCATTTAATGAACTCTATTAAAACAAAAAATGAAGGTTATTTAAAAAGCTTTCGCCAGAGATGCCTGTTTTTTTGTTTTCATTATGGTGTATGTACATTCAGGGTTTATGTTTGGTTATGGTTTATTGTCCTGCTTTGTCAAGCTTAATTGAGCAGGCTTAAAGTCTTACCACTTTAAAATAGCTAAAATAAAAAGATTTATATATCTGAGTTGTTGCAAGCATAGTTAGGTTGATTTTATTTAAATCCATCAATCTGGCTTAATAATAAAACGGGGGGATAGAATGAATAAAAAGTACGAAAACATAGTTCTTATGTTGTTATTGGCAAGCATAATGTCTTTGGTTATATCTGTTTTTTCAGTAAGCTATTACTTTATGGCTGAGTTATTATTGCTCGCTCTGCTTATTGTTTTCTCAATCGCAATATTTTTTGGTATTGCGACAAGCAAGAAGTGGGTTGATTCTTATGCAATGCTCTTCTTTGCAGTAGGAATAATCAATGGCTTTTTCATATATTTTGCTACATTTGCAAGACTATCATTCCTGCTTTTGATAGCAAACCTGCTCGGTTTTATTGTGATACTGCAGGCAATGCCGTCATCTAAAACTAATGGACGGGGCCCTAAAATAATCATAAAAGAGTTTCCTAGCGATGGTTCAGAAAAGAGCAAAGATCAGAATAATGGTGAGTTTTTGAGTAAACCTTATTCTGCAAAAGTTGAAGAGACAGATGCAAAAGGCGCGAAAGGAAAAGACGCAAAAGAAAAAGATGCAAAATCAACAGTTAAAATTGTTCAGGTAAAAGAAAAGCCTGGCGCTAAAAAAAGAAAAACTCAGGATTTGAGCAGCAAAAAAAGAATTAATGAAGAGCTGATTCTCAAGACAGAGCAGCAGATTCTTGCCGAAGTCAATGCTGCGATTGAGAAAGAAAAGGTTGAAAAGCGTTATGAAAACAGAAGACCTGCGTCTAAAAAACCAGAATCAGACTACAGCCCAGCTTTTAAGAAACAGATGTCCAAATACTATGATGATGGCAGCGATATACAGGTTTCTGGCAAAAGCGGCAAAAAGATAATTGCGCCGCAAGAAATTGATGAGTTTGTCAAGGCCCTCAATTCTGCCCAGAACATAGTCAATAAGGCAAAGGCATCAAAGCCAAAGAAGCGCAGAAGGTAAGTATCTTATTTTTTTATTTTTCTTATATCTTTATAATTAGTCTAGATTTTAATTAGCTCAAATTTTCTTATTCAGAATTCATTCAAATCTTCTAATGCTCTCATGAGGCCGTTCTTCTGGAGCCATTCAACCTGTATTGGCTTGTATTTGAAGAGAACATCCCCTTTCTCGTCGCCTGAAAGTTCCCATGGTTCGATTAGGACAACATCGCCTTCTCTGACCCAAAGTTTTCTTTTAAGCCTTCCTGGGATTCTGCAATTTCTTTGTTTGCCGTCAAAGCATTTGACAAGCATTCTTGAGCCGCCAACCCTTTGCTCGACAATTCCTAGAGTTTCGTTATTTCTTGGAGTTCTAACTCTGAAAAACTCTTCATCAGGATTAGCATTGCTATTCTTATTGCGTTGATTGCCTTTCTGAAAAGGCTTTTTTCTTGGATCCATTGGCATGAATGATGTTTTGCGGCTTTTGTTTATAAATGTTGCTCATTTGTTGTGTGATGATTTAAGATAAAGTCCGAGGGTATTTTTTATTTTAGCGGCAACATCAATGGCGGCGCGACGGTCAAAATCCTTCTGGTTTTGCCCTGCTCGGCATCCAGTGACTTGCGAGTGAGCTCGTTCGTAAGCGAACTCGCTCACCATTGCCTGGATCAACCCCTGCCTCGCCGCGCGCCATTGTTGCCGCCTAAACAGATTAGATTGCGTGCCGGTGCCATGGCTGGATTTTTAGTATTTGCTGAAAGACAATCAGAATTCCTTATGTTTGCATTTGCTTATCATTTCAGTTTTACTTCTGGTTCTTATGTTTTTTGATCCAGAAGTACAGGCCAGACATTATTACGAAAAGGGCAACAGCAAGCGCAACTGTTAGAAGTTTTGTTTTGTTCTTGACAGCATTCATCTCGTCAACTTCCTGTTGGTTAAGGTATGTCTCTCCGACTTTTTCCTGTTTTATGACATTGAATGAGACTATTTCGCTTGCCTCTGCATAATTGTTTTTATAGGTAACATTAAGGTAATATAGTCCGCTTTGTTTTGGCGTGAAATAAAGTATGTTTGGCATGGCTAGTGTTGTTTCTTTTCCTGAAGGGTCTGTTATTATTGCGGAGTATTTTGTGTCGATTGGTGTTTTTCCTATCAGGAAGTTCAGTTTGACAAACACTTTCTTTCCACTTATTCCTGAGCCGACTTTCACGCTGCATCCATTGTCTTCGCAGAAAATGATTTCTTTTGAATAAAGTTGGTCAAGCAGTTCGCTGTCTGGGCTAATCTCTGCGCTTATCTGTTCGTATTCTTTTGCGAATTTTTCCATCTCATCCTCTTCGCCTGCGAGACCATAGAATTTTGACGCTTCTAGCGCAAATTGCTGCTTTGTGTAATCGACATTGTTTTTATTGAACTCTTCTTGGTATTTATCCGCTATTTTCAGGGCGAATTTTTTTGCAGCAGCTTCTTCTCCGGTCTTTATCAGCGAATTGTATGTCTGCAGATACGCTGTTGATGCATATTGTGCGTTTCCCTGGCATGGCGCTGCCAATATTTTGTCGCCGAAATCTTCCCAAAGTCCAGGAATCTTATAGAACATTGTTGTCTGTTCGTAAATATTCCCTATGTAGTTTATTGCATTGAACGAAGGCGTCATTGCGCATAGTTCTAAATTGTAGTCAGATATTATCTTTAGGTCTTCTATTACTGCATTGTAATCATTTGCCAGTTCGTGCGCCTTGACATCTATTATTCTTGCCTCTATCTTTGCAGTTATCGCATCTTTCTCTGAAGCTGTAATTTGCGCTTCAGAAGATTGAAGCAGTGTGAGCAGCATTATTGCTGATAGGATTAAGACAGCTGCGCTCTTCATAATTTTAGATGGGCGCGTATTGTTTCTTTTGTTCTTTTCTTTTTCCTTATTTTCAGATTTTGTTTTCATGTTATTCATTTTTTATCAGTTTGCTGTTTTCCATTCTCCGCCAGTTAATACAATATTGTTTAAATCAATATTCTCCGCAGGCTCTTCAGCAGGGGCTTGTCCTGCATTGACATTTGGAGAGCGTTCTTCGTATATTGGTGTTATCGGGCCGATGTTTTTGGCTTCGGTTGTATCTTCATTTTTTTTGACATCCATGGATTTTAGTCTGTCATTGATGCATTCTGC
>JAUYGA010000202.1 GCA_030690755.1 Nanobdellota archaeon | reverse complement strand
TTACATTATACTTTTTCATAAAATCACAAATTTTATGAGAATATGTAACCTTTATTATACTTTATGTGGAGAAGTCAGGTAAAAATCAAGCAAACGTCAAATTCGATTTATTTTTAAGAATTAGAAGATGGGATTCCTAATAAGATAGACAGAAAACGAAAACATTTCTGAAATTCAATATTTTTAATCGCAACATTTAAAAATACAGGCTTTAAAATGGATAATATCAAGTCAAATTGGAGTCAAAAATGGCAAAAGAAGCAAAAGAAGAACAGATTCACTATACAAAATATGAAAAAGCAAGAATGCTAGGCAGCCGAGCGCTGCAGATTTCAATGGGAGCACCATTTCTAGTTCAATTATCTCCTGAAGATCTTGAAAAACTAAAATATAATCCTCTTGATATTGCAAAAATCGAGTTTGAAAAAGGAGTCATACCAATCGGTATAAGAAAACCTTCTACTGACACTAGAATAAAGGAAGAGAAGAAGGCAGCAGAAAATTAGGTAGTTCTGGATTTTTATTATTTGTTATCTTCAATATGTTTTTTTGATTCTTTGTAATCCCTCAAAAGGTAAACTACTCAAAGAAAATACTAAAAAATAGAATTAAAAAAAATAAAATAGAATTATAATTTATTTCTCGTCATCAGAAGCATCTTGGCTTTCTGTCATCTCGACAGGAGCTGCCTTCTGTTTTGGAGGCCTGTAAATCTGAGCAAAATTAGGGGCGATGACAAGCCAGTCTTCTCCAAAGCCAGCAATATCTCCTTCAATCGCTTCAGCAGTCTTCTTAAGCTTATTTATAGACCTTTTTAATTCGTTAAGGTCTTTCTCTTTGATAGGGCTGATGTTAATCAAGCAGATAGTATAACCTTCCCTTAATGCGTCCAGAATCGGTTTGATGTCTGCGAAATCCTCAATGACAAAAGGCCTGACAATAATCTTTCCCTTGGATTCGTGAGCTATATCGTGCGCCAGTTCAACGTATCCTTCCTGGTCCATTGGCACATCGTCGCTATAATCAGGTTTTCTGCCAAACCTTGATTTTATGTTAGAGATTATCTGTTTCATTTTACTGCCTCCTCTTTTGCTTACTCCTATGGCCTCTTTTTGTTTTGACAAATCTTAATAATGAATGTGTATTTTCTCGCGAATAACAACACAATTGCGAATTAAGAAGCTAAGAGATATTTAAATGTTGCGTTACAATCAGCTGGAAGAGTTTATTTATGATGCTTAAGTTAGTTTTATGTAAACTGAAGCGTTCTTATCGTCATGACTTATCGTTGATGGAAAGCTTTATAAATAACTGCCTTCTATTTTGAATAATCACATGTGATTTAATCAGGTGTATTTTAAAATGGCTACGAGAATAGGATCAGGAAGAAGAAAAACAAAGCATAAGATGAGAAAGCCTGTAAGGCAGAAAGGGAAGATTAGTCTTACAAGATTTTTTGCAGAATATGATAACGGCGATAGGGTTGTTCTAAAAGCAGAACCAGCTTATCAGAAAGGAAACTATCACGGAAGATTCCATGGAAAAAGCGGAATCATAAGCGGCATGAAAGGAAGATGCTATATTGTCACAATCAATGATCAGGGCAAGGATAAAAAAGTAATTGTTCATCCTGTCCATCTAATTGCTGTTAAAAAATAGATATCATCTTGATTATTAAAAACACAAATAAATTTATATAAAACGCATCATAAATGAAATTGAGTGATAATTATGACAAACATTCTGAACGAAACACCGGTTGGTTTGGCTGAACTGAAGGAAGAGCTTGAAAGGATAAAGAAGAGAGATGGCGAGCTGAACTTCAGAGCAAATAAAGCAGAAGACTACCTAAACCAGTTAAATTTAGATTCTGCTGAATCAAAAAAATTATTCAAGAAAATAATGGACCTTAAGATTCCTCGTGTCAAAGAGCAGCATATCTATAAGATACTTGACATAATGCCAAAAACCGCTGAAGATCTTAAAGTTGTCATTCAGGGATATCCTATAAGCGTCAGCAATGAGAATGTCAAGAAGGTTGTTGATCTGATAAACAAGGCAAGCGATTGATAACAAAAATATTAACAAAAGGTCATTCTGAAGTTTTTTGTTTTTGTTGATTTTCATTTCTCAGAATTATTTCTTAAACTTATTTCTTAAAAAATAATTTTTGACAAGAATCCATAAAAAGCTTTATATACCTATTGTTGTTTATTAACAGAATAATCAAAGGTTGTACATTCGGGGTCAGTTGTTAGGTTTGACATTAATTGCGGTCATTGCAATCGAATTGACAGCAACTTTGTTTATTGGTTTGAACATTAAATTTTTAAGAGAAATTATCAAATGAAACTGGAAATTCAAAATGGAAATAGCACAACAACAAAGGAAGAAAGAAGAGTATGCTATTGTTCTAGACTTTTTGCCGAATGGCTATCATTTTGATAAGAGGCCAAGCCATAAAAAAACTCCTATTGCTCAGGCGATTGGAAAAACGCATTTTGTTCTTCTTGAACTTGTCCCTAAGAAAGATATCTTGCTTAAGCCTAATCAAGAGGTTTATATTGGAGATGGCAAGAGGGATGAAGTCCATCATATAATCGGCAAAATAGGTCTGCAGAAGCTATCAGAGACTGCAAAATCTGAATTAGAGTATGTGATAAAGGATTTGGTTGCAAAGAATAATGATCTGTTTATTGACTTTTTTAATAAAGCTCAACCTTTGACCACGAGGATGCATCAGCTTGAGCTATTGCCTGGGCTTGGTAAGAAGCACATGTGGGAAATCATAGAGCAAAGGCAGGTTGAGCCGTTTAAGAACTTTGAGGACCTTAAGAACCGCGTTAAGTTGCTTCCTGACCCTGAGAAGGTCATTGTTAAAAGGATAATCTCTGAAATAGAAGGAAAAGATAAACATAGGCTTTTCACAGAATAAAAGCGCAGATTAGCTCTTTAATTAAATAACCTGGCTTTACTTTATCTTTCTTTTTTGTTTTAATGAATAATAGTCCTTATGAGTAAATAAAACTTCTTATTTCTTATTATAAATGGTTAAAAACGTTAATATCTGGTTTATTTTTACTATAAAGTGAGTTCAAAGTAATGGTATGTGCATAGCATCTTCAAAATTCTCGACGTGGAGTTAGAAGGAGCTGTGTTCCCGTAGGGAGCAACCCCTCACAACGCTCGTCGCTGATTTTTGATTAATGAATTTTGACCTTAGGATGCTATGCACATACAAGTAATGAAAAAGTATAAATACCTGTAGGTCTTACCAAATTAGATAATCTGAGATAAATGCGAATTGGGGAGTGAAAAAATGGTAAAACTAATAATAGCTGCTAATTGGAAAATGAACAAGACAAGAAAAGAAGCAGCTTCACTAATAAAAAAAGTAAGACCGATACTGAATAATAAACAAAGGGAAGTGGTCATTTTTCCGCCGTTCACATGCTTAGATGTTGTTTCTAAACTTCTAAAAGGAAAATCAGCCAAATTTGGCGCTCAAAACATGCACTATGAGACTAAAGGACCATACACTGGAGAAATCTCAGTTGACATGCTAAAAGAGGTCGGTTGCAGCTATGTGCTTATCGGTCATTCTGAACGAAGAATAAACTGCAATGAAAATGACGAAGATGTAAACAGAAAAATCAGGACAGCAGTTGAGAACGAATTCACGCCAATATTATGCATCGGAGAAAATCTCGACGAGAGGGAAAGCGAAAGAACAGACGCGATTCTTGAAGAACAGATACGAAATGGCTTAAATGGCCTGACAAAAGACAAAGTCCTCAAAGTTGTAATCGCTTACGAACCTATCTGGGCAATAGGAACAGGAAGATCTGCGACAACAGAACAGGCATCACACGCTCACAGCGAGATAAGAAAACTGTTGACAAATATGTATGACCGAGATGTTGCGCAGAAGATGAGAATCCTATACGGCGGTTCTGTAACCTCTGAAAACATTTCATCCTTACTTCGAGGAAAAGGAATAGACGGATTCTTGGTCGGAGGCGCAAGCCTAAAACCAGATGAATTCATCAAAATAGTCAAAGCAAAGCCAAAAGTTGTGAGATAAAAAAATAATTTAAAAAAAATAAGAAAGTGAGAAGAAAAATAAAAGATTCTTCAATTACCTAACTTCTATATACAGCTTCTGAGGAAATCCATAAAGCGGATCAGAAGCGCTGCTGCCTTTATGGACCTTTATTGTATACACATACGTGTTTCCACTGAGAACATCTTTTGTTGTTGCAACGCTTAAAAGAGCAACATGCTGTTTATTAGAACCTAAATCCTGAACAGTCTCGATATAATTAAACTTGATATTTTCTGCCCCTTTTATGATATTTGTGTCTGTAATCTTTCTGCCTTCCTTGTCATATATGCCTACCATGTTAGGTCCAGTTGTTCTGGTTTTTCCAGCAGTCTTGTCATACTCTAAAACTTCGATAAAGAAGTCTGAAGAAGTTTTCTCGATATTTAGAATGCCTAAACCAAAAACTTCATTCTTTCCTGATTGGATGCTTGCCCTATTAGCTGGAATCGCAACCTTTTCGCCAGAATCCAACAAAGAGAGGATCTGAGACTTAGTATCAGAATCAATATCGGCTTTCAGCTTATACGCTTTTGAAAACATGTTATAAGTCAAACCAATAGCAAGCGAAAATGTGACAATTGCCAAAATCAGGACAACGATGAAATTGACAGATAATTCTATCGCGCGTTTGTTTCTGCATAACTTTGTTTTCATGATTCACCGTTTTTTTAAAATTTGTTTTCTCTAAATATATTTGTAAGTTATCTAAGAAAATCCAGTCATGGCGCCGACGCGACAGGGGATGCTCCATCCGGGATGTCGCGTAGGACATTTTC
>JAUYGA010000197.1 GCA_030690755.1 Nanobdellota archaeon | reverse complement strand
TAAAGTTTCTCTTGGACGATGTTTTTTGGAATCAAATCTCCGATTTTCAGGAATTCATAGTCAACTATGACTGTTTCAATGAAACTCTCGACTTTTTCTGTGATTGTCGCTGAAGCAAGGATTATTTGCGCGTTTTTGCAGACCCTTTCTCTTAGATAATCGCAGTCATCATAAAATCCGTTATCAAACATCCTGTCGCTCTCATCATATACAAGGTATTTGACATCTCCCACTCTTATGTTTTTTTCATTGACATGCTGGATTAATCTTCCTGGAGTTCCGACCATTATCTGGTTTTTCTTTGTTGTTGTCCTGTTGTCTCCGAAAAAATCCCTTCCGCCATAGAGCATGCCCACATTTATGTTCAGCGGTTCGCAAACCCTTTTCATTTCTTTTCCGACTTGGATGCACAGCTCTCTTGTCGGAACCATGACTATCATCTGCAGTCCTGCTTTTCTGTTTATTTTGCTTAGAAATCCTAGAAGATATGCTAAAGTCTTTCCGCTTCCAGTCCTTGATGTGAAAACAACATTCTTTCCTTTCAATGCCAGTGGAATTACTTTTTCCTGGACATCAAGAGTATCCTTAAAATTAAGTCTGGCTAAAACCTCTAAAATTTCTTTCTTGAGTCCGAGTTCTGTGAAACTTCCCATTTTGGTTTAGTATGCGATATTAGCTAATTAACTGCGATAATATCTGCTCTTTAAATAATGTTGCGGCTTTATGCATTGTCTTTAATTAAGAAAAAATAATTGATATTTAAGGAATTGAGTGTGTGATAACTAAACTAATCTAAGTTTTAATTCAGTTTCATTGCCCGTAGAATCTTGTCCAGCTTTATGTTGATTTGGTCTATGTCTTCTTTTAGTGAGTCGTCTTTTCTTGATTCAGCTTTTTCGCTTTTCCTGAAACAATCGCTGCAAAAAATAGGTTTTCCAGAAGTTGGTTTGAATGGCACTTCGCAGCTTGTTCCGCATTTGTCGCAGATTACGCGATGCATTGGTTTGTCAAAGCTAGGCCTATCCCTATCAAAAGACCTTCCTGATGGCCTTTCAAATCTGTCTCTTCCAAAACTTCGTTCTTCAGACCTGCCAGAGCTTCTGTCAGAAAACCTGCTTGATTCCCTTCGCTCAGGCCTGTCAGACCGTTTTGGGCCTCTTCTTTCAAAGCTTTTTTCTCGAGTAAATCCTGCCATGTTCTTTAAATTGTGTCCTTTTGTTTATAAAGGTATGCTAAGACTTTAGCTTAATCCTAAACATAAGCCAGCGACAGACACTGATTTTTTATTATGGCTTCAAGAATCTTTTATTTTCTTTTATATACTTTTTAACGAACCACTGGCCAAATATGTTTTCATCTTTTTTTACTTGAGACCTTTCAAGCGCATTATAGTAGCTATTCCTGTTTTCATAAGGGATATCAAGTAAAGGATATTTGCGCTTATTTAAAACAAAATTCATCATCAATCTCGATATTCTCCCATTGCCATCTCCAAAAGGATGGATTGTTACAAACTTAAGATGCACTAATGCTGCTAATTCTACAGGATGGATTTTATCTTTATTTTTAGAGTACCACTTAAAAAAATCATTCAAAAGAGGGTTTAGCTCCACAGGTGAAGGAGGTGTGAATTTACTGCCTGAGATAGCAACTCCGTGCGCTCTTATTTTGCCTGCTGTATCTGGTTTAGTTTCCCAAAATAACTTTCTATGCCAGTTTAAAACTATGCTGAGTGAGAGCTCTTTTTTGTAATCTAAAACATTGTAAAAGACTTTTTTATGAGCTTCTGCTTCCTTGATGTCCCTTACTGGCTTTTCTTTCGGGCTTATTCCTTCCTCAAGAAGATTTGCTGTTTCCCTTAGAGTTAGTTTAGAACCTTCTATCCTCTGGGTGTTATAGGTGAATTTAATCAGAAATGATTCTGTTGCTTTTGCCTTATCTGACTTAGGCATAGACCTAATCTCTTTAGAAAAACCCCGCTTTATGTCTTCAAGAGTCTTATGCCATTTTTCTTTATAGATTGAATTTATGAATTCCTTCTTAATCTTCTCAATGTTTTCAGGCATTTCTGAACCAAGATAAAGTTCTTTCTTCTTTATTGATTTACCTTTTCTAAAAGAGTGCTCTAAGTAATAATACTCCTTGTTTCCCATTGTTTTCTTTTTCAGGCTCACCATGAGGATAGTTTACCTCTACAAATATATAAATCTTTCTATTTTTATAAAATGTAGGGGTAAGAAAATATCACAAGAATTGAATGCTTCTTAATCAACTTATTTTTTATTGAGAATCAGCTCTTTTAAAATCAGCAAAGTGTTTGTTCTGATATCTTTCGCCAGAGTAAACTGTTTTCGTTATGTCTTCTGCTATTTTTCTTGGCAGGTTGCGCTCGACATCGACAACTGACAGGTTCATGCTCAGTCCATCTCTATGTTTTTCAAACTTTCTTGAACCATTGCCAATCGCGCCTCTGCTGCCATACCATGTGCGTTTAGCGATTTTATCAATATCTTCTTCATTCATGACCAAAGGCGTCGCTGAAAAGGTCTCATACACATGGTTTATGCTCATTTTAGTATGTCTGGCTAAGTATAGTGTTTCATTATCCCCTCTTGTGATGACGAATTGTCTGTCGCCTTCTTTTGAATTCAGTATGGCTGAGTAATAGCTTGCTAATCTTTCTGCTGCAGCAAATCCTTTGTTTCCTATCCTTTCGCAGTTCTCTTTAAGGTGAGGCATGTACCATTGCCACTGATCTTTTATCATCTCTAATGATTGCTCTATGTATGCAGGGTTTGTCAGCGCAGCAATGTATTTTTCCATTTGGAATAATACCTGACTTATGTTTTCATTGCCTGCTTTTTGCGTCATGGTTGAACGAACCTCTCTGGATTCTCCATAAAACGGATGGAATTTTGGATTAGGTTGCGGTTCTATGAATGACGATGAGATTGATCCTGCAAAAATAGGGCTGCCGTCTCTGAAAGTCAGCAGTTTTTCAAGAGATAAAGATACTCTTGACCCTCTCCCATCATCTGAAAGGGCAGTCTTTATGTCTAGTACTATGACAATTTAATTTTGAAACATTTATATACTAGTTCTTCTTTCCTCCTTTCATGGTAAAAATGAATCTAAAAAAGAGGGAGATAGAATATCTCAACAGATTTGTCAGACAAGGTAACAAAAGTGCTCGTGCGCTAACGAGAGCAAGAATTTT
>JAUYGA010000194.1 GCA_030690755.1 Nanobdellota archaeon | reverse complement strand
TGCTTTGTTCAATAGCGTAGAAACTGCCTATCTTATTCTGCCAAACCCATTGCCACCAAGTATCGCCTTCAACCCTTGTTCCTGTTTCATCGCTGCCTGTCCATTTTTGACTTTTAATGTCTGACAATATCTGTTCATATATTGAGATTCCTTGTTGATGAAAGCAGTCTAATGTATTTTCTATTGTTCCCTCGCTAAGAGGCATATTTAATAGATCTTTCATTATCTGCGTTAGACGCTTATATGGCATATGGTGAGAAGTGCTGAGATAAACAATAAATGATTTCAGGTTCTTCCCTATCTGCATTGGCGCGTTGATATGCTCTGGAAATGTTCCTTTATTATGATGCCCGCAAGAACAAACAATTTCTTCTTGCTGATATTCAGCGATGATCGATTTGATCGGCGGAATATCAATCTCTTGCCTTCTGGCTATCAAATTGCCGGTTTGCTTTTCTAGGCTTTTCCCGCAACTAGAACATTTAGTCGGCCTGCAAGAAATGATTTCATCGGGAGTGTCTGTTTGTTTTCTCGTTATCCCTTTGCGTCCTTTCTGTCCGCCTGATTTTTTATCGCTTGGCTGTCTCAGGGACTGATTCTTTCGGGAATTATTATTCAGATCGGAAGATGGAGGTTTGGAACTGTTGGAACTGTCTCTTCTCAAAGCTTGAATTTCAGCTTGCAATGTTTTAATCATTATCTCTAAACTTTCAATTTGTTCTTGCTGTTTCTCTATTAATTCCATCTGCGGCAAAATCATTTCTATCAGCTTGCGTTTTGAAAACTTTATTAAATTGTTTATTATAGTACAATTCATATGCTAGATTATATCATTTTTCTAGGATATAGTATAATGGGTAGGTGAGTAGTTACGAAGATTCTAAATATTTTCCTCAAGCAAAATCAGAAATTTCCCAGCTGATGAGGAAAAGACACCATATTGACGATCCAAAGAATGACGATTTTGCGATTGTTTCTATGGATCAAGCGGTGGAAATAATTAGCGCTATCACAGGCGGCATTTCTTTTTTCTTGGGAATTTTAGCGGCCATATCTCTTCTTGTTGGCGGAGTAGGCATTATGAATATAATGCTGGTTATTGTGACTGAAAGAACAGCAATTCCCGCTCAGCTTTATTTTCCCTAATTTAAGCCATTCGTATTTTCGCTTTTCGTAAGAATTTGGTATAATTGAAGTATAATATTTTAATCAATTAAGCCAAGTTCTTATGAAACCGATTAAAATCAGAAAACAATTGTGCGCTGACGGGTTGATTCGAATTGTTAAATCAAGTTTTGAAAAAATCAGAGATCATAGGGAAAATGGAAACAAGATAAAAATCAGTTTAAGCGACGCTTTGATGTCAGCTTACGCGATGTTTTTCATTAAATCTCCGTCCCTGCTTCATTTTGAGAGAAAAGTGAAAGATGAAAATCTAAAAAACATCTTTTCAATCAATGAAGTTCCTTCAGATACGCAAATGCGTAAAATCTTGGATGATCTTAATCCCGACAAGATCAGAGCCGCTTTCAAAGATGTTTTCAGGCAAGTCCAGAGGGGAAAGGATTTAGAAAGAATGACTTTTTATGATGGATGTTATTTGCTTTCTATGGACGGCACCGGCTATTTCTCTTCGGATAGTATCCATTGTCCAAACTGCCTGGAAAAGAAGAGTTCCAAAACAGGACATTCCGTCTATTATCATCAAATGCTGGGAGCCGCTCTTGTTCACCCTGATCTAAAAGAAGTAATTCCATTTTATCCGGAACCGATTATTAAACAAGACGGCGCGACTAAGAACGATTGCGAACGAAATGCCGCCAAACGATTTTTAGACAAATTCAGAAAAGATCACCCTTATTTACCAGTTATTATCGTTGAAGACGGTTTAAGCTCCAACGCTCCTCATATCTATGAGTTAAAAAAACATAATTGCCATTACATTCTGGGAGCAAAGGAAGGCGATCATAAGTTTCTGTTTGAACAGCTTAATAAAGGAAATCTTTCTATATTTAAATGCATCACCAAGGAAAACTCCAAAGAAACCAGCCATGAATTCCGTTTTATTAACCAGATTCCATTGAATTCATCCAATCTCGATCTTCTGGTAAATTTTGTTGAATATACAGAAACTAAGCCAACTGGTAAAAAACAGCATTTCAGCTGGATCACGGATTTTGAAGTCAGCGAAGATAATATCTTTCAAATAATGCTTGGCGGGAGAGCCAGATGGAGAATTGAGAATGAAACCTTTAACACTTTAAAAAATCAAGGATATAATCTTGAACATAACTATGGACATGGGAACAATAATCTCTCTTCGGTCTTAGCGGCTTTAATGATGCTGGCTTTTTTGACAGACCAAGTTCAGCAGCTCACTTGCAAATTATTTAATCTTGTCTGGGAAAAAGAAGGCGCCAAAAGAGATTTATGGGAGAGTATCAGATTTATGTTTCTTCACTTTGTCTTTAATTCCATAGAGCATTTATTCAATGTCATTCTCTATGGAGAACAGAAACTAAATCTAGAAATAGCGAAAATCAATTCCAGCTGAATTCTTTTAAATTATCCCTGCTCAAATTTTCCAATCTGTAATTTCTCAATTTGCAATAACTATTCTGAAGCAGCAATGAATTTTTTACTGCGCTAATTATGAAAAAACAACAGCTTTAAACGCGCGATATTCTATTTTGCATGGAATTTATATAGAAATATTCAAATTGGCATAGAAATATTTTTTAAAATCAGTAATCCCATTCTTTTTTGAAAAATAACGCCATAAAAATTCTGATTTGCCCGATTTAGGAAGCAGAGCGGGAATTGCTGTAGTTTCCTGCGCTTGATGTGATTGGCAATAAAGCAGTTCTGTCATATCTTTTCGTTTCAACATTCGTAGCGCTTGCGATAGTGACTATGTTGCTATATGGCCAAGTATTATAATCGCTCCAGCTTCCGCTTGATCCTGATGGTCTAATCCCAGCATAAATTTCAGTATTTGGTAATTCGTTTGCAAATGGATTGCTTATCCAATACTTGAAATTTATTACACTGCCTGGATTATAGACTGCGTAATCAAGTTCTACAGAAACAATTTTTGGCATCAT